>CAZNAK010000208.1:0-5026 GCA_964570645.1 uncultured Cytophagales bacterium
ATCTCGATTATGATAATGAGACGAGTGTTAGCAGGAAAATCACCCAACTGCGCCGTAATTCCTCGGATACCAATATTATCCGTCACTCTCCCTTCTACAATCAATAAGCTCTGACGACATATCTGATATCGCCCGTTTACGATCTGGAAAATTTCGGTTCGCTCTGGGTCCTGGAAGAGATCAAGTTCGTCAATGAAAATAGGACCACGAATGTCGCCCAAAAGACTGAAGCGACGACGGATAAAGGAGCTGTTCCCGCCCGCATCAATGACCTCTACGGTGATTTCGTAAAGACCGGGAGCGGCATTCTGAGGAATCAAAGACTGATAAGTAAACTCAAAACGTCGCCCGCCGAGCAACGAAACACTATCCGATACCCTCCAGTCCGACGCGGATTCCCCCGCAATTTGGATGATCTCTACATAAGCAACCTCTAGCCCAAAATTATCAGTTAGAATGGTTTCGGCGGTAAGAGTATCCTCCAAAAAGTAAGTGTCGCCGACAAAAAGATCGTTTATGGTAGGCTCAAAGGTGTCTTCAATCGGGATGCAGGACACCGCGTAAGCCAATAAACCCCAAATCAATAAGCGTTGGAAGGAAAGTTTCATAGCACATCTATGTATCAGCGGGTCAATATCACAAAAAAAACGTGAAAATGCTAACCTACGCGCTTTTGACTTCGTAAATCGCTGCACCAAGGATTACGTTGCCCTGAGGTCGAACTTTCTCAGTGGTGTAGTCGTTGGATCACTCTTTTATCGTGTATCGGTAAACTCACCGTTCGGCAAAGCTGCTTTTGCCACAAAAAAACGAAGTGAGTAGCCTAACTAAGTTTGAAGGCGAGGCACGTCTGACTGATTCGTTCATAATTTATTTCCATCGTAAAACTGACCTAGTACACCTCCTACTTTCCGCTTTTCTTTATTACCTTCGGATAATGCAAGGCTTCGAGAATATTCGGTATGTATATTTTTTAGGTATTGGTGGTATCGGAATGAGTGCGTTGGCGCGTTGGTTTCTGGGAAATGGGTTTGTAGTGGGTGGCTATGATCGCGAAAATACGCCGATCACAAAACAGCTCATCCAACAAGGTGCACAAATTCATTTTGAAGACTATCCCAAACATATTCCAGAGGTCATTAAAGCAGCCCCTGAGCGTACCTTAGTTGTTTACACGCCTGCCATCCCGCAAGAGCATCGCGAACGCCAGTTTTTACTTCAGCAAGGATTTGATTTACTCAAACGCGCTGAGGTTTTGGGTAAAATCACTCAGAACTTCAAGACACTTGCCGTAGCAGGAACACATGGAAAAACGACGACCTCTTCTTTGCTGACACACATCTTGCGTACAGCAAAGCTTGACATCACGGCCTTTGTAGGAGGAATGATGAGCAACTATGAAAGCAACTTTATCCCCAACCGCCAAACAGATGCCTTTGCTGTGGTAGAAGCCGATGAGTTTGATCGCTCGTTTTTGCAGCTCCATCCACAGCACGCTATTTTGACAACTGCTGAGGCAGATCACCTTGATATTTATCAAAATGAGGACGCTGTCAAAGACGCGTTTACTGCCTTTCTCGATCAGGTCAGTGCAACAGGTCAGATCTGGGCAGGTCCCAGTGTGCCGAGTTTACTGCTAGAAGGCCGTGAAAATGTACTCCGTTACGGCGAAAACCACCCTTATTGCTTCAAAAACTTACGTCAGCAACAAGGGCAATGGGTATTTGACTGGCAACTCGGTGATGTTTTTCTCCCAGAAGTCCCTTTGTTCTTACCCGGAAAACATAACCTTGAAAACGCAACTGCTGCCGCTGCGCTTGCCCTTCGGATAGGCGTTAAACCCGAAGATTTGCGGCTTGCCATGCGCACGTATCGTGGTGTGAAGCGACGTTTTGAGTTTGTGTTAAATACAGGGCAAAAGACGCTAATTGATGATTATGCGCACCACCCCACCGAAGTCCGTGCGGCGATAGAGGCGGCAAAAATGCTCTTCCCAAAACGCGAGCTAGTGGTTCTATTTCAACCTCATCTCTTTACCCGAACGCGTGATTTTGCCGATGGCTTTGCCCAAAGCCTTAACTTGGCAGATCAGGTCATCTTGCTGGACATCTACCCTGCGCGTGAACAACCCATTGAGGGCGTTAGTAGCGACCTGATCGCCCGGCAAGTCCCTAAGGGAAAAGTCCAACAAGTTTCGGAAGCGGATATGGATACTTTCCTCCGTGAAAACGCCACAAACTGGTCATTGGCTATGACGTTAGGCGCAGGTTCAATTCCTCGTTACCTCCCCTTATTGAAGGAAATGATGGGTAAAAAGTAGTTGTAACTTTCTTGCCATTATTTTGTGATTTACTTTTTCTTGTTGACAAAGAATTGTAGATTGGTGTCTACATAAAATAAATCACACGCATTTTTGCCTCACACTATAAAGATATTTTTCATACTTAGCTGCCTGCTTATATTGAATACGGGTATCAGCTATCCTTTATTGGCAGAGCATGAACTTCCCGTTTCCTTAAGTGAGATGATCCAAGTCGCGAAGCGAGATTTCACTTACAATGAAGCAGTTAAGTTTACGGATTGGCAGGATATGGAGTCCAAAAAATATACTCCCTACACCACCTATTGGCTAAAAATTTCATTTACTGAGTCAACGGCGAAGGCAACCAAAGGTTACTTACTAGACCTAGGAAGGAATATTGACTATGCTACATTGTATTTACCCGACGGTACCAAGCTAAAAAGTGGTCGCCTTGTCCCTGAGCGCGAAAAAGTTTCTTTGTTCTATTATTGGGAAGTCTTTTTCCAGTTTTCGTATCAGCCCAAAAGCGGCGACGTATTTTACTTACGTATTGAAGAGCGCAGCGGTTTACCCCCCCAAGTAACACCTATACTATCCGATTATGTGGACTGGAAAGCAGAGCGAGAAGTAGAATTAAAGGTACGATACCTTTTACAGGGTGTATTTCAGGGTGCCCTCTGGATTATGATTATCTATAGTCTGGCTATCTTTTTTACCTATCTGGATCGCGTTTACCTTCATTACGCACTATACATGCTGGGTGCTTCCCTATTTACAGCGCAAGCATATGGCATATTAGACGAGTTTTTTATCAGTAACTCCCCCGAGTTATCTATCTACTTAAGAAGTATCGGAATACATATATCGGCGATATTTTACTTTGTCTTCATGAATAGTTTTTTGGATACTAAAACAAATTATCCAAAAGTCTATCGGGCCGTGATCTGGCTCCAAAGGGTTCTTTGCTTAAATCTGGTGGTTGTTACGGGAGCGCTCTTGTTTACTAACAACGTGTATTTGTACCGTTTAGAGACTATTCTGGTATTTGGTGTTGTTTATTTGTTGTCGTTTGGTATCATAATCTATTTACTAATAACCAAAGAAAGAAATACCTTATTAGTTTATTTCCTCCTTGCACTGGCATCATTGATGATCTCGGGGTGTATCGCTGTTGCCGTTTATTTCTTAGCCTCTGATAAAGTAAATCTTGGAGTATTTGTTGAAATAGGAGTTATTATGGAGATTATCTTTTTTTCTCTCGGACTCGGTTACAGAATGAAAGCCCGCGAGCAAGAGAGACGAGAGCTCGAACTCCAAAACGCAGCACTGCTAAAAGAACAAAACGCCGCTTTAGAAAAACGCGTTGAAGAACGAACCCGCGAACTCAGCAAAAGTAAGGAGGAAATCCAGACACAAAACGAGGAACTACGACAACAACAGGAAGAGGTTTTGGCACAGCGTAGCCACATTGAAGAACAAAACAATACACTTCGCGAACGTGAAACAAGAATTAATGACAGCCTTCGTTATGCTCAGACCATCCAGAAGGCAATCTTGTTAGTCGAGGAAACGTTGAGACAAGCTTCCTCAGATTATTTTATGATGTATCACCCCAAAGATATCGTCTCAGGAGATTTTTATTGGGTTGAGAAAGAAGGAAAATATTACTATTGGGCGGTAGCAGACTGCACAGGACACGGTGTCCCCGGTGCGTTTATGTCTATGATGGGAGCGACGCTACTGAACGACACCGTACATGAAATTCAGGGTGCTGAGCCTGCTCAGATCTTGGAAGAGCTTGACTTGCGCTTACGCCATGCACTGAGCCAACGCACGAGTAAAAATAAAGATGGGATGGACATTGCCCTCTGCCGACTTGAGAAAAAACCGAATAACGAAATAGAAATAATTTTTGCGGGAGCAAAAAGACCACTTTATTTCGTGAATCCAGCAGAACCAACCAAGGGTGTACAAAAAATCCGAGGTACGCGTCGCAGTATTGGTGGCAGACTAAAAAGAAAGCGTTCCTTTGAACAAGTCCGATTAACCCTACCGAAAGGAAGCACTTTGTACCTATTTAGCGATGGTTATTCAGATCAACACGATAAAAAAGGTAAAAAAATTGGTTCAGTACGTTTTCATGCACTACTCGAAGAGATCATGGAATTACCACTAGCTACACAAGCTGAACGAATAGAGACGTACTTTGCTACTCACAAAAAAGAACAAATTCAGCGTGATGATGTGACGGTTTTAGGAATACAGCTTTAATTAAATCATCGTCAATTTACCCAGCCAAAAGGTATTTTTTATCCTCTAAGCTAAAAGAATATAGCGATCCACAAAGAAATTTGTACTTTCGTCTATGGTCTTAAATTACGTTTGGGTCGCGTTTTTCGTTTTAGGCTTTTTGGCTGCCCTCGGGAAATGGCTCATTGCGGGAGATAGCAGTGCATTCCCCGCCATGATGAACAGCACTTTCGATATGGCAGAAGTCGCCTTTGAGTTGTGCTTAGGCTACGTAGGCGGAATGACCTTTTGGCTGGGCATCATGAAAATCGGGGAGAAAGCAGGGGCAGTGAACGTCCTGGCAACACTTGTCAGCCCCTTGTTTCAACGCCTATTCCCTGAGGTGCCCAAAAATCATCCCGCTATGGGAGCCATGCTTATGAATGTTTCGGCAAATATGCTTGGTCTTGATAACGCCGCTACGCCACTTGGCTT
>CAZNAK010000209.1:0-1379 GCA_964570645.1 uncultured Cytophagales bacterium
GTTTTGCCCTTTTGCGGTGAAGGCGACTAAGAGCAAACCAAGAAATAAAAGCTTTTTGGTCATGTTCCATTAACTTGTCAAGATAGGTAAATGTTACGCACGAACAGCTCCTTCTCCCTTTGGAAAAGGTTGGAATGAGGCGAAAACAAGGTGTTTGCGTAATGTGAGTTACGACGAAATATAACTCCCCGCATTAACATCAATCGTTGTTCCCGTGGCGTGATCCCCGAAGCCACTCGCGAGGAAGGCGATCCAAGTTGCAATATTCTTCGGTTGCGTTAAACTTGAAAGCGCAAGATCGTTCAGGACATAATCCTCTCCGTATTCATCAATGAAGTCTTGCGCCATCGCTGTCTGGGTAAAGCCGGGCGCAATGATGAATGATTTAATCCCTTTCTTTCCGTAGGCTCTTGCGATAGACTTTGCTAAGGCAGAAATGCCTGCTTTGGAGGCAGCGTATGCCATAAATTCTGCGGTATCGCCTCGGTGTGCCGCCCTTGAAGAGATAAAGATCAGTCGTCCGCCGGTTTGTTGTTTCTGAAAGTGCTGGAGGGCGAGTCTGGAAAGCTGCGCGGATGCTTTCAGATTGACGGTATAGGTGTCATCCCAGTCGCGAAGCCATTTTCCTTCTTCTTCATTCAGCGGTGAGTTGAGGGCAATGCCTGCATTATTGACCAAGGTATAGACTGAGCCAAGCTTTTTGGTTACCTGATCCCATAGCCTTGTGATTTCATTTGGCTTTGTCAAATCAGCCCGAAACATTGAGATGCGATCTGGATATTTTTCTTGAATAGCTTCTGCCTCCTGCCTACTACGCCCGTAATGCAAAGCGACGTTTGCCCCAAGCTGTGCCAGCAGTTCAACCGTAGCCGCTCCAATTCCTCGGCTGCCGCCCGTTACAAGAATGTTTTGACCTGTTAGATTTATCATGGCGTAAGGTGACATATTTTTTGGGCAGAATCAATACAATCATCGCCTTTTTTGAGAACATTACCGAAGCTGCTATATTTGTCACATGGATAATTTATCTCAACTTGATGCCATTATTTTTGACTTCGGTGGCGTGATTGTCGACCTCGATTACAAACGTACCGCCAACGCTTTGAGTGATTTACGCCGTCAGGGGCTTCCCGCCTTAGATTACCGCGACCATACTCACTTACCGTTCTTTGATAATTATGAGATGGGCTTAATTTCGAGTCAGCAGTTTCGAGAGGGGCTTCGCGAAAAGCTAGACTTGGAGGGCGATGATGCTAACCTTAATGCGGCTTGGAATGCGATGATCTTAGACTTACCAGACGAGCATATTGATTTTTTGGAGCAGTTTGGCAAAGAAAAACGTATTTTTTTGCTAAGTAATACCAATGCTTTACATGAAG
>CAZNAK010000209.1:1389-4088 GCA_964570645.1 uncultured Cytophagales bacterium
GAAGAGTTTTTCACCCAAAAGCTAAGAGAAACAGGGCAGTTTGATCGTCTGATGGCGTGTTTTGAAGCCACTTATTACTCTCACGACCTCAAAATGCGAAAGCCCAATCCCAATATTTTTGAACATTTAATCCAAAAGCACGCTTTAGCCCCTGCTCGTACTTTGTTTATTGATGATACCTTAGTGCACGTTGAGGGAGCGCGTTCTACGGGACTTCAGGGCTATCACCTTCAGTACGGAAAAGAGACTATTCTGGATGTTTTTGCAGTCAATCAAGCGTAAGCGAAACCTCACGTAAGTGTAACAACGAATCATGATAAACGTACTTTTTGTCTGTTTGGGAAATATTTGTCGCTCTCCCATGGCAGAGGGAATTATGCTTCAAAAAGTGAAAGAAGCTGGGCTGGAAGAGCAAATTCACGTTGAGTCCGCAGGTACGGCGGCTTATCATATTGGGGAACTTGCCGACAAACGTACACGGAAAGTACTGGAAAGCAACGGTATCCAGCTTCTGAGTCGTGCCCAACAGGTAAAGCCCGCTGACTTCACGGATTTTGATTACATCCTACCCATGGATGAAAGTAACCTCCAGAACCTCCGACGCACTCAGCCCTCAAACAGCACGGCAGTCGTGAAATTACTCACCGACTACGACCCCGAAAAAGAAAGTACCGAAGTCGATGACCCTTATTACGGAACAATGACTAACTTTGAAGAAATATTTGTGCAAATCACGCGCTGCGTAGAGGCACTTTTAACTGAAATCCAAGAAAAACGTTGAGATGAAAAAATTGATGATAGCTGCTTTTCTGTTCTTTACTGCTTTTAGCACACAGGCACAATGTGAGGAGTGCCCAACATTTAATGACTTCAAAACAGACTACTGTCACACCGATAGCCTGTTTGAAGGAATGTGCGCCCGGTTTTCGGACGAGTCTAATATGTTTTCCTTTACAAGGAAAGGAAAGTTTCGCCCAGCCCTGACTGTAATTGATGCCAATACAGAGAGTTTGATTGCGCTGGCTAAAGATAGAAAAGCTAAGGTCTCCGCCCCAGAGATACTTTTTATCCAAGAGGCATTAGCAGCATGGGAAAAAGAGAGAATGCGTCTTGGCTACACCTTTACGAACTCAGGTCTGGGAATTAAAGTCGTGGAGGAAGGCACAGGTAAGCTACCTGAAAACGGTAAAAAAGTGACCGTTCACTACCGCGGACAGCTCGAAAACGGGGAGCAGTTCGACGCTTCCTTTGATCGTGGGCAGCCTTTTTCGTTCGTTTTGGGACAAGGACGCGTCATTAAAGGTTGGGACCAAGGCATTGCGAAGCTCAAAGTAGGCTCCAAAGCATGGTTGATGATTCCGCCCGAACTCGGCTATGGAAGTCGCGGGGCAGGCGGAGGAAAGATCCCACCAAACGCTACGTTATTTTTTTACGTTGAGGTAGTAGAGGCGGCAGAGTAAAACACATTAAGCCTAGACCCTAAGGGCTTTGCAACGAAAACCAATTTTCTTATGTTTTCAGAAGTTATTTCTCGCGCACTCGCTCAGATTCAGTACACCAAAGAGCCACGTACCCTTTACGAGCCGCTTGACTATATCCTGCAGCTTGGCGGGAAACGAATGCGTCCTTTGCTTGCCCTAATGAGTTACGGGATGTTCCGCGATGACCTTGAACGTGCCGCAAGACCCGCACTTACCACAGAGGTATTTCATAATTTCACGCTAATTCATGATGACATCATGGACAACGCACCGCTCCGACGTGGAAAGCCTACTGTTCACGAAAAGTGGAACACCAATACCGCCTTACTTTCGGGGGACGTAATGCTCGTGAAGGCGTACGACTTGCTGCTAGATGCTCCTTCGGAAACCTTACCTGAGATCATTCGGTACTTTAACAAGTGTGCCGTTGAGGTTTGTGAGGGACAGCAGTACGATATGGGATTTGAGGAGCGTGAGGATGTAACTATTTCGGAGTATATCGAGATGATTCGGCTCAAAACTGCCGTGTTGCTGGGCTTTTCTTTACGGCTTGGTGGTATGCTGGCAGGGGTGTCGGTGGAAGTCGCGTCGCAACTGGACGAACTTGGAAACCAAGCAGGGATTGGCTTTCAGTTAATGGATGATTTGCTGGACGTGTATGCAGACCCTGACAAGTTTGGAAAGCAAGTCGGGGGGGATATCTTGGAAGATAAAAAGACCTTTTTGCTCCTTCGAACTCAACAAAAAGCGAAAGGCGATACTGCTAAGGCATTGCAAAACTGGCTCAACGCCAAAGATGCTGATCCTACCCAAAAGGTACAGGGCGTTCGTGCCATTTATGATGAACTGGGGATTCGAGAGGAAACAATAACGAAGATGAACGAGTACTTTCAGCAAGCTTTTGCGACGCTAGAGGCAATCCCAGCAGAACCCAAGCGAAAGGAGCCGTTAAAGGCTTTGTTAGAAAAGCTGTCAAAAAGAGAATACTGATGAAGCTCAAAAATTTATACCGGGAGCAAAATCTATTTTTATTCCTCCTAGACCTCTTCATGCTAGGGCTGGTAAGCCTGAACTTTTTATTGATTCTTGCCGACTGGACGTTTTCGAGTCACTTTGTAAACGAGTTTTTAGAGATCAATACGCCTGAGTTTCATCGCTTTTTTGATCGTCATATTCATAAGCCCTTCCTATTTTACGACCTTATTTTTATCGTCATTT
>CAZNAK010000209.1:4098-4992 GCA_964570645.1 uncultured Cytophagales bacterium
ATGCCACCGAAATCGTGATTCGCTGGGCGTGGGCGATCTATGATAAAACCTACGAACGCTGGTATTTTTATCCCTTCGTGCACTGGTACGATGTATTGGGCTGTGTACCGATTGACTCTTTTCGGGTGCTGCGCTTTCTGCGTTTCTTTTCGGTGATGTATCGTCTCCAGAAGTTTGAGGTGGTTGATTTCACGCAGACATATTTATACCGCTTTGGGGCGCGTGTCGTGGATATTGTTGTCGAGGAAATCTCAGATCGTGTGGTCGTTAATGTACTTACGGGTGTGCAGCAGGAGGTGCAGGCAGGTAGCCCCGTGACGGATCAGCTCGTAGAGGAAGTGATTCGTCCACAAAAAGCCGAAATCACTGACTGGATTACGCGCCGCATTCAGTATGTGGCCGCAGAAGCACATCAAAAGCATCGCGAAGCCATTAAAGTGTATCTCCATCAGCGCGTTACCGAGTCAGTGGATCGAAACTGGGAAGTATCGCTCATTGACCGCTTTCCAATTCTGGGGCATGTGATGACCAATATGCTCGAAGAAGCCGTCGCCGATATTGTCTTTCATGTCATTGACGGCATGTTTAGCGACCTGGCGAACAACCCCAAAAATATTCTGGTGGATGAAATCTCAGATGCCAGCTTTGAGGCACTTCTTCTGATCGAACAAGATAAAGAACTCAACCGCATTGTGACCAATATTATCGTAAACTCCATTGAGGAAGTAAAGGAACACGTCAAAATCCAGCAATGGAAGCTAAAGTACATGGAGCAAGATGGCTCAGAAGGTGACCCCAAAGCAGAAACGGCAAACTAAACGACTCCTTTCTGCATAAAATTTCTTTCTCAATTGCGAGTTAAACCCAAGGAGTCTTTATCTTTGAAGTTATGCG
>CAZNAK010000210.1:0-4975 GCA_964570645.1 uncultured Cytophagales bacterium
ACGCGCCCAAGCAACCTTGGACTCCTAAATATCGTAGTTACAAGTCTTCTCAACAGAAACGCTAAAGTTTTATGCGCCGTTTTGTTCGCTTTTTACTAATTACTGCTTTCCTTGCGGCTCCTATTTTATCGAGTAGCTGCGCTTCTAACAATAAAATTCGTCGTGGCAAACGCATTCCTTGCCCCGTAAAAGATTGTTAAATTACGCCCTTCGTGCTTGGTAACTCGTTAGAGTCTGTTAAGCTCTTTGCCATGCGTACAGCCCGGGCAAATCCCTTGAAGACAGCCTCAATTTTATGGTGCTCATTATCACCCGCTACCTTGATGCTGAGATTACAACGTGCTTCGTCAGAGAACGATTTGAAAAAGTGGAAAAACATTTCTGTTGGCATATCGCCTATTTTCTCTCGTTCAAACGCTGCGTCCCACACCAGCCAGGGTCGTCCGCCAAAGTCAATCGCGACTTGTGCCAACGCTTCATCCATCGGAAGAAGGAAACCATAACGCATCAATCCGCGCTTGTCCCCCAGTGCCTCACGAAAAGCCTGCCCTAATGCCAGTGCGGTGTCTTCAATGGTATGATGTTCGTCAATGTGGAGGTCCCCCTTTGTTTTTATGCAAAGATCAAGTTCGCCGTGCCGGGCAATCTGTTCCAGCATATGATCGAAAAAGCCCAAACCTGTTTGAATGTCGGATACCCCCTTTCCATCAAGATCAACCTCAATAGTAATATCGGTTTCTTTGGTTTGACGATGTACGCGGGCGGTACGATGGGTACGGAGTAAAAATGCACGGATCGCGTCCCAGTCGTCAGCGATTAATACGCAGGTTTCTTTTAGCTCTTCAGGAATTTCCGCGCTTTCCTTATTACTTATCCATATACCTTTGGCTCCCATATTTTTTGCCAACTCAATATCAGAAAGGCGGTCTCCGATGACGTAAGAGTTTGCCAAATCGTACTCAGGGTTGTTCAAAAAGTGAGTTAATAACCCTGTTTTGGGCTTACGAGTCGGCAAGTTTTCGTGTGGGAAAGACGAATCAATCAAAACCTCGTCAAAGGTAATACCCTCGCCACTGAAGGTGTCAAGCATCTTTTGGTGGGCGGGCCAAAAGGTCTGTTCGGGAAAAGATGCTGTTCCTAGTCCGTCTTGGTTGGTGACCATGACGAACTCGAAGTCTGCTCTTGAACGAATTTCCCAAAGGTTACGGAATACTTTTGGCAGGTAAGCAAGCTTTTCTAGTGAATCGACCTGATAATCCTCGGGGGGCTCAACGATTAGGGTACCATCACGGTCTAAAAAAAGGACTTTTCTCATGGATCACTCTTTTTTTAAGAGTCAACAACGACACGAGTTTGTGAAGCTATTTATTTTACGGAAAAATTAGTTTTTTAAGACGATTTCCTTTAATCCTTCGATCCACATAGGATCATCGTTCAGGCTTTCTACAAGTTGCCAGTGCTCACCCCCCTCTTCCTCAAAAAGCTCTTTGTACTCTTCGCCTACCTCAATCGTGGTCTCGAGACAGTCCGCCGTAAATGCAGGACTAAAGGCTAAGATACTTTTCTTACCGTGTTCAGCGAGTTCCTTTATTGTGTCTTCTGTGTAGGGGGTAATCCAGGGATCGTTACCAAGACGCGACTGGAAACAAACCGTATAATCTTCATCTTTTAGCCCTAGTGCTTTAGCTAGGTCCCGTGAGGTTTCAAAACACTGCGCCCGATAACACAGACGATTGCTCTGCCCATATTGGTCACAGCATTTCCCGATTTTACAAGTGTCACTTTCTTTCTTGAGGTGACGCTGTGGTAATCCGTGATAGCTAAAAATGACATGGTCAAACGCTTCGTGATCTAAATATTTTTTACCGTGAGCCGCATGCGTACCGATGATTTTGGGGTGGTTTGCATAAGTATCTATCATGACTAACTTCGGAATCATCAACCATTTACTAACGATGTCCATCACACGTTGGTGCGCTGATCCCGTTGTTGAGGAGGCATACTGCGGAAAAAGCGGTAAAACGATAATTTTCTCAAGCTGCATCTTTTTCAGTTCATCAAGTACCTTGGGCAAACTTGGTGACTGATAGCGCATAGCCAATGCCACATGATACTCTTCGGGAAGCATTTCTTGCAGCTTCTCGGCGACAGCTTCACTATGAAAAAGCAAAGGTGAACCTTTTTCTGTCCAGAGCTTTTTGTACTCTTTTGCCGACTTAGGGGCACGGAAAGGTGCGATTATACCCTGTACAAGCAGAAAACGAAATACCGCAGGAATGTCAATTACTCTTCCGTCCATAAGAAACTCACGGAGATACTTACGAACGTCAGGAGTTTTGGGGGAGTCGGGAGTACCGAGATTGATGAGTAAAACACCAATTTTTGGCTTCATAATCACAAAGATTTTGATTTATGGGGGTACAACTTTCAGCGAAACGCTTTGGTTTTGAAAAAGAAAAAGCTCTTGCTGGTGTTAATCAGGAAGAGCTTTTGTCTGTAAAGTTAATCGTTTTGCTTTTTAAGCGATTGAGGACTCTACCTGCTCTAATTTACGTTTTACTTCACGCTCCTCAAAGACTTCTAGCTCATCACCAACTTTAATATCGTTGTATCTCTCTAGGGTCAGACCACATTCAAATCCATGCTTTACCTCTGTCACGTCGTCTTTATAACGCTTGAGCGTATCAATTTTACCCGTATGTACAACAACACCCTCACGGATTAAGCGTACCTGAGCATTACGTTTTACGTAACCGCTGGTCACATAGCATCCTGCAATCGTACCAACTTTAGAGATTTTGAAGGTCTCACGGACTTCAATATTACCGACAACCTCTTCCTGAATCTCTGGCGAAAGCATCCCTTCAATGGCATCCTTAACGTCGTCAATCACCTTATAAATGATTGAATATGTACGAATTTCGATGTTTTCTTGGTCGGCAATCGCACGCGACTGACGCGAAGGACGAACCTGGAAAGCAATAACAATCGCTTCTGCTGTAGAGGCTAACAAAATATCGGACTCTGAGACGGGTCCGACCCCTTTGTGGACGATGTTTACCTCAACTTCGTCGTTAGAGAGCTTGAGTAATGCATCCGATATAGCTTCAACCGAGCCATCTACATCGCCTTTCAGGACAAGGTTAAGCTGTTGGAAATTACCCAACGCCTTACGTCGCCCAATATCGCTGAGTGTCAGGCGGCGGGTAGCACGAACGGTTTGCTCGCGTAAAATCTGTTGACGCTTCCCTGCGATCTCACGTGCTTCACGGTCTGTATCCATGATATTGAACTGGTCGCCAGCTTGTGGCGCACCGTCAAGTCCGAGAATCTGTACAGGTGTAGAAGGTCCCACTTTTTGGATGCGTCTGCCGAGATGATCGGTCATCGCGCGAATTTTACCATAGTGCGAACCTGCCAAAATTACATCACCAACATTGATGGTTCCCGCCTGAACGAGCATCGTTGAAACATATCCACGTCCTTTGTCGAGGGAAGCTTCAATGACTGCTCCGATACCTTTTTTATCAGGGTTTGCTTTCAACTCTAATATTTCTGCTGCCAAAAGTATGGCTTCTAACAGGTCGTCAATACCTTGACCCGTTTTTGCTGAAATCTCCTGGCACTGAATGTCTCCTCCATACTCCTCGATTAAGACATTCATTTCGGCGAGTTCCTGCTTTACGCGGGATGGATTGGCGGCAGGCTTATCAATTTTGTTGATGGCGATAACGATAGGAACATCACCTACCTGCGCGTGATTAATTGCCTCTTTTGTTTGGGGCATCACGCCGTCATCTGCTGCTACCACAATGATGGCAATGTCTGTGAGTCGTGCCCCCCGTGCACGCATGGCTGTAAAGGCGGCGTGACCTGGAGTATCCAAGAAGGTTACTTTTCGTCCATCATCTGTTTTTACCTGATAGGCTCCGATGTGCTGCGTAATTCCTCCAGCTTCTCCTGCGGCAACTTTTGCGTCGCGGATGTGATCAAGTAAAGTTGTTTTACCATGATCCACATGTCCCATGATGGTGACAATCGGTGGACGCTCAAGCAGATCCTCTTCTTTATCCTCTTCAACTTCAACTTCGATCTCGTCATCGGCTGTGGTAAACTCTACATCAAACCCAAACTCATCGGCAATAATTGTAATTGTATCTGCTTCCAGACGCTGGTTGATCGTGACAATTACACCTAAAGAGAAACAGGCTGAGATAATTTCGTTTACGCTTGCATCCATCATACCTGCTAGCTCATTGGCAGATACAAATTCTGTTACCTTCAAGGTTTTTGCCTCTTCCGCTTCTCGCTCTAACTGTTCCTGATGAGCACGTGCATGGGCGGCACGACGTTCTTTACGCGCATTTCGTCGCTGACTTGTCCGGCCTCCACGATTACCGCCACTGTTCATCTGGGCGAGCGTTGCCTTAAGGTTGCTATCCACCTCGGCTTTGGATGGCTCATTACGACGGCGACCGCGTCCTCCACGGTTATTAGAAGTGTTGCCTCCTCGGTTATTGTTGGACTTATTGTTATCTCCTGAGGCGGATCCACTTGAGTTGGTTTGTGGTGTTCCTTCTCCGTCCTTTTTACGTCTCCTTCTCCGACGTCTTCTTCGGCCACTTCCTTCGGAGTCGCTTGATTTATTTCCACCTTTACCGCCACGTCGGTTACCTTGTGCGGGAAGCTCGATTTTGCCCACAACCTTTAAGCCCTGGAGTTTATCCGCTTTGCTAGAAATCTTTTCTTGTTTCTGTTCCTCCTTATCGCTTTTATTTTCTTTTACCTCTGGTTTTTCAGCTTTAGGCTGCTCTTTCTTTGGTGCGGGTTTCTTCGGTTCTTCAACCTTTGGCTTCGGCTGTTCTTTTTTTGTCTCTGGCTTCCGCTTTTTGTTGGTATCCGCTGTTTTTTTAATCTCTTTTTTGCCGCGCTTGCCCTTCTTTTTTTTTACGTGGGGTGGGCACAGGGGCGACCG
>CAZNAK010000211.1:0-4970 GCA_964570645.1 uncultured Cytophagales bacterium
AGATCGTGCGTTTTTTAATGCTCGTCCCGACCTCGTAATGGCAGAACGTACTGTTTTGGGGCAAGCTCCCTCGCGCGGTCAGCAACTTGATGATCACTATTTTGGTACGATTCCTTCGCGTGTTTCCCGTTTTATGCACGAGTTTGAAATTGAGGCACACCGTCTGGGTATTCCTGTCACGACACGTCATAACGAGGTAGCACCGGGGCAATACGAATGTGCGCCATCTTTTGAAGATGTAAATCTTGCCATAGATCATAACCTGCTCCTTATGGATGTGATGCGTAAGGTGTCAGCCAAACATGGTTTTAAAGTGCTATTCCACGAAAAACCTTTTGCCGAAATCAACGGTAGCGGAAAGCACAACAACTGGTCAATGTCCACTAACACAGGCGTTAACCTCTTTGGACCAAGTACAAAAGCAAAGGAAAACCTCCAGTTTTTGACGTTTTTCATCAATACACTGAAAGCCGTTCATGTTCATGCGGATATTTTGCGTGCTTCTATCGCATCGGCAGGAAACGACTTCCGCCTTGGGGCAAATGAAGCACCACCCGCGATTATTTCGGCATTTATTGGTTCGCAGTTATCTAAGGTTTTGGAAGATTTCGAGAATTCTGCTGATGTACAAGTCGAGAAAGGCGATAATATGTACATCAAGATGGGAATTGATAAAATTCCACCGATCTTGAAGGATAACACAGACCGTAACCGTACTTCTCCGTTTGCCTTTACGGGAAATAAGTTTGAGCTACGTGCCGTCGGAAGTACGGCTAACAACGCCTCACCAATGACGGTGTTGAATGCGATTGTAGCCAATCAGTTAATAGCGTTCCGTAAGGAAGTCGATAAACTCATTGAAGGCGGCGAAAAGAAAGAGCTTGCGATCACAAAAGTACTCCGTCGCTACGTGACCGAATCCAAAGCGATCATTTTTGAAGGCGACGGATACAGCGACGAATGGGTAAAAGAAGCCGAGAAACGTGGTCTTTCTAACCTTCGTACGACACCAGAAGCCCTTGCAGTATATGGGCGTAAGGAGGTATCGGAGCTATTTAAAAAACTCGGCATTTACACAGAGCCAGAGTTAGAGGCACGGAAGGAAATCTTGCTCGAAGGGTATATCTTACAGATGCAAATCGAATCCCGTTCCCTAGGAGACATCGCGCAAAACCATATTGTTCCTGTGGCTGTGGCTTACCAAAATCGTCTTATCGAAAATCTCAAGGGCTTAAAAGAATTGGGCTTAGAGGTGGACGAAACCCGGCTTGATACCATCAAACGGATCAATAGCCACATTGAAGCGATCACGACGAACACGAAAAAGATGATTAACGCCCGAAAAGCGGCTAACAAGTTAGAGGACACACAAGAAATGGCGGATGCGTACTGCTTTAAAGTTCGAGAGTACTTTAAGCCAATCCGTGAGGCTTGTGATAAACTTGAACTTTTGGTTGATAACGAGCTTTGGCCCTTACCGAAATACCGCGAAATGTTGTTTGTACGCTAAAAATAACTCTGGGAGTGGTTGAAAACCCCACTAGTAATTGCATTAAAACACCTCAAGAGTACCCTTGAGGTGCTTTTTTTACGCAAAAGTCGCCAGTACGCTCTCCGCGCATTTTACGTGCTGCCCAATTTCTACCTCAACTTTAGCGGAAAGCGGAATAAAAATATCTGTTCGGGAGCCAAATTTGATAAAGCCCATTTCTTCGCCTTGTTTTACTTGCTGTCTTTCTTTGACGTAATAGCAGATTTTTCGTGCTACCGCGCCGGCAATCTGACGGAACAAAATAGAACCATGTTTAGGATGTCGGATAGAAACCGTGGAGCGTTCGTTAAGTGTGCTTGACTTTGGATGCCAGGCGACAAGGTACTTTCCGGGGTGATATTTTACGTACTCGACCTCGCCTGCAATCGGGTTTCGGTTGACGTGAACATCAAAAGGTGACATAAACACGGAAATCTGACGACACCGTATTTTCAAAAACTCTGTCTCTTCGACTTCCTCAATAACAACAACCTTACCCTGTGCGGGGGATAAGATTTTCCCTTCGTCGGGCGCGAAGTTTGGTTCGGGATGGCGAAAAAACTGTATAAAGAAGCCGTAAAAAACTACGCTTGCTATACCCAAAATGACTTGTAGGACTGGAATAGGCAAAAGGGCGGCAATAGTGCCGTTTAAGAGAAGTAGAAAAATGGCAACAAGAGTAAGTGTGACTTTTCCTTCGCGATGTAGGCGCATAAGCTTTTATAGATCATGATGCGTGCAAAAATACAAATTGTAAGGATCAAAGTTCAGAATTAAAACTCGCATTACGCACCAATAGCTTCTTCTCCCCTTAGAGAAGGCTAGGATGAGGCAAAATTATGACACTTGCGTGATGCGAGTAAAAAACAGTCTTCGCTGGGCTGTGGAATCTGAGAGATTTTTACTAATTTTAAGGGCATTTATACTAAACCCTTAAAGACAAATTCTATGTCAGAAGTATCATTATTGAACTATTCGGAAGATCAGCGCACAGCATATCTGTCGATTTTGACGGGTGTGGCAACCGCAGACCACGAAAACTCCGCCGAAGAGGTCGCCTTTATTCAGCAGATGGCGGCGGCAGCGCAAATTTCGCCAGAAAGTTGGTCGGAGGTGCAGGCAGTAGTAAAAAATCCCGCTTCGGTGAGTGCGCACCTCGAGACAATAAAGGCTAGTGACCTCAAATTCGCGCTCATGGCCGACATCATCAACCTGAGTTATGCCGACGGTGAAATGGACGAGGAGGAGCTTCAGCAAATTGCCAAAATCACGCAGGTCTTGGAGATTTCGCAGGAGCAATTTAATACACTGAAACAGTATGTGCAGAAGGCAAATCAAGCCGCAGAAGCACAAGAGGCGAATCCGGGAATGCTTGGCCTTCTGGGTGGCGGCTCTGGCGGCGGAATCGGTGATTTTCTGGGACAGTCAGGCTTGCTTGGTGCGTTCCAACAGAGTGGCATCCCTACGCAAAACTTCCAGTCAGGGTCAACCATTGGCACAATGCTTACGGGACTGGCAACCAACCTGATCCAATCTAAACTTGGCGGTGGACAAACGCAACAAGGTGGTGCAGGCGGCGGTCTAGGAGGAATGGTTGGCTCACTCTTAGGTGGTGCAACGGGCGGTCAGCAACAGCAAGACAGCGGCATTGGCGGTATGGTGACAAACTTTTTGGGAAGCCCACAAGGTCAGCAAGCGATTTCTGGCTTGGTCTCGCAGGTGATGGGTAATCAAAAACAAGGGCAAGGCTTGGGTAACTTAACCTCTCTGCTTGGTGGTGGCGTACAGCAACGCCGTCAGCAGCCCACCCAGCAAGGTGGTGGAGCAATCGGTAGTTTGATTGGTTCGTTGTTAGGCGGATAAGAGCTGATTGTTTCTTTAATAAAATCCCCTCTAGTAATGGAGGGGATTTTTGTTTACATCTCAGTGTCCTCTTCGAGAGACACCGAGCAGACGGTAAGTCAGCCACAGGCTGATGAAAAAATAGGCACAAGATCGCTTTGCTTAACCTTGCGCCAAACTACTTTTATATGATTGCGCTATTGGGGGTTCGTGCCATCGTTTTTAAGCTAATATACGCAAATAATGTTTATTTTAGTATAATAAGCGTTTTCAGGATGAAGTTTCATAAATTTTACTCTGTGTACCGATAGCTCTGATTCGCTCCCGAATGCCCTCTGCCTCGTGATATTCTTGTGTACTTAAAAACTGAAAGCCGATTCCCGAAACTAACATTGGCACTAAAGCACTGTAAAGTAGGGTAAAGAGCAAGAGATAAATCGCCTGAAACATCAAAAAGCTCGTCGATTCAAACTCCCCCGTAAAGTGCCATTCTAGTATCCACATATATATGACGGTGATCGAAGACGAAATCATCCCCCAAAAGACTAAAGAAACAAAACCAAGCATGAGCAGCGTCACTAAGGAGTTCCCCAACGACCCCCAGTAGTATTTCCATGCCACACCCAGCGACTTTCCTACGGAGAGCTTTTTTAGGCTCATCGCAAAAAGGAAATGCGCGATAAAGGGAATAAAAAACAGACTCACCCAAAATAGCCATCCCGCCAGCAGGGTCAGAGCCTTAAACAAGGTGAGCGACACAAAAACAGGAAAGGCGTAACGAAGGGCAAACCGTCCAAAGTCCGCCCAGCGAAAGTCCACTTTGTTGACGCGCTGCTCGTAAGCCGTACTCAAAAAGTACATTCCTGCAAGGCAGGCAGCTCCTAAGCTCAGTACGCTGACAAAAAAGAAAAGAAGTGACTCTGAGTAGTAACCCACGATTTTACTCAGATACACTCCCTGGTCACTAAAGACTGCTAGAAGCCGCTCAATTAGTCCTCCGTCCCCCGCCATAGCCGCAGGGATTCGTATTTCGGGGGCAAGCACGGCAATTTGTAGGACAATGAGAGGAGCAACCAGCAGGAGCAGCACGCTTCGTATGGCTTTAAAGTTGTGTCGGTAAAACTCAAACATATCCGAAAAAACGTCACTGACTTTGCGTTTGCGCGTAAACATCACCTCCGTCACGGGCTGTGGTGCAGGCTCGCGTTCAAATTCCATCGTATGGGTACGGGCTATCCGCCGTGGATACCAGATGAAATACAAGAAAACAAAAGCAAAAGAAATGACAATGATGCCCACCTTGAGTATGTCGTTCATCTCCGTGTGTCCTGTCACGAAGCCCTCCAGAAAGCCCGCGACAAAAAGTACAGGAACGATACTTAGTAAAATCATCATTCCATGCTGGGCAGACATCCGAAAAGCTGTCAGTCGGCGGTAAGTTCCGGGGAAAAGTAGTCCGCGCCCCATCGCAATACCCGCACCGCCCGCAATCACGATAGCAGAAAGCTCCAAGGCTCCGTGAATCCAGACCGTCGTCATGGCTTCGTAAAATACGCCTTCCTGATACAAAAAAGTGAAGAACGTACCTACCATGATT
>CAZNAK010000212.1:0-1986 GCA_964570645.1 uncultured Cytophagales bacterium
AAGGTGCGTAAAGAACCAAGTACTTTCCTCATTTTGTACGCCGTGGTAAGCCGAAGCCAATGGTACTACGACTTTCTGTTTAGCCTTCAAATCAAGCGTAACCAACTGCGATTGGCGGTTGGGTAGCTTACTGAATTGATCCGTGCTGTAAATAATTTTTCCGTCGGGTGTCCAGCCTACTGCTTTTGAGCGTGAAGAATAGGTTTGTCGGATAGGTATTCCACCCTCCAAGGGTAGGGTATAGACTTCCATCGGACCTTCATAAGTAGCGGAGTAAGCTATGGTTTTGCCATCTGGAGACATATTGGGATACCGCTCTTCCTCGGCGTGAGTGGTCAGTCGCTGTGCCAGCCCACCTTCAATAGAAACCTTCCAAATATCGCCTTCGGCAACAAAAACGATGGTGTTTTCGTGGATATCGGGATGTTGGTAATAGCCTTCAATACCTTGAGCAGTCCCCTGCTTTACGCTCAAAAGTATTAAAAAGAGGAGAATAAATGAGTTTACTGTTTGCATAATGATATTCTTTTGAAATGTTGATGATAGCTGTATTTATCGCTCAGGCTGACTCATCTCCAAGCAGCGAAAGAACTCGTTACGGTAGCTTTCTTCGTGGAAATGCCCACCAAATTCGATGGTTGTCGTGGAGCTGTCTTTATCTTTAATTCCTCGCGAAGATACGCAGAGGTGTTTGGCGTTGATAACTACGATCACGCTTTCGGTCTGGAGTGCCTCTTGGAGGTCTTTCATAATCTGCAAACCTAACCGTTCTTGTACCTGCGGACGGTGCGCGTAATAGTCCACCAATCGGTTAATCTTGGAAATGCCGATCACGCGCTCTTCGGGGATGTAGCCGATGTGAGCGTGCCCTGTGATGGGCAGAAAATGATGCTCGCAAGAAGAATCAATGATGATATCTTGCTCGACGAGGATTTTATCGTAGCCAAACTTATTCTCGAAGGTCGAAAGTTTCGGTTTGTTCTCTGGATTCAGCCCATAAAATAACTCTTTGACGTACATTTTGGCAAAGCGATAGGGTGTTCCCGAGAGGCTTTCGTCGTTTAAGTCTAAGCCCAGCTCTTCCATAATTTTGGAAAAATGGTGCTGGATATTTTCAATTTTTTCGCGGTCTGACCTCTCGAACGCATCGGGGCGCATTGGCGTTTTTACGCTTGTGGCGATGTGATTATCTCCTAAAACTTCAATTTGCTCCATGTTATTCATAAGTTTTTTCTCTCAGTTAGTTTGTACAACAGCTTTCATTTTCACATTGGCAGTACTTCAAGTTGTAGAGATGTAAGACAACCAATGCAAGGGCAGGAACGTAAATCGCACCTTCAAAAAGGGTAAACCACTGCGTTTTTTCGTTGGAAATGACCGTCAGCAGCACCACCCAGGTGACCCACATGGCAGGTTTGATCCATTCTTTGGCGGTCGTCCGGGTGGTTTGCCAAATGGCAAAGAATGAAATCATCAAAAAGACATAATCCAGCGACTGCCACCAAGTAGGAGAGGCTTCGCAGCACGGGTCTTCAAGGGTACAGAGTTGTGCCACAAACAAAAAGGGCGTAGCAATGCAGTGTATCATGCATAAACTACTAGCTAACACTCCGAGGTGGTCAAATTTAAGAAAAGAAAAGGTCCTCAATTTTATTAGACTATTTTGTAGTTCAATTACTATTTAAAATGCAACTATATTGCAAATATAGCGATAATTTTGAAGAAATCGTTGAGTTGCTTGAGGGAAAAGAGCTATTTTTTTTAAGGTTGAGGGTGTAGAGCAGTTTGAGAATACCAAAGCTTAAATCACTGGTTGTCAGGGGACTTTTGTAGTTTAGTCAGCCAGAAATCCACTTTGCGTATCGAGGCGTAACAGCAGCCGCTTACTATTCGCTTTGTCTATCGTCGGGCTGCGGTGAACGGCTGCTTGTCCCTCCAACTGATCGTAAGGCTGTAAGGGCTGCCAATATTACGAACTTTATCGAA
>CAZNAK010000212.1:1996-4933 GCA_964570645.1 uncultured Cytophagales bacterium
GCCTTTGAGCAGCAAGACATCGCCCGCACCTGCCTGACGGATGTCTTTCGGATCACGGGCTACCTCTTCCTCGTTGTTAGTTAGTGCTTCCCAGTAAATATTACTTTCGGTCAGCCAGCATGTGCCGGGTCCATGGTAGGTGCAGAGCAGCCGTAGGTCGTTGATGTCGGTATGGAACTTTCGGCACATATCATTTTCTATGACAGCAAGCATCAGTCGCAGTTCGTTAGTTTGTGCTTGCCGCCTCATCACTTCTATGAGTGTTTCCATATCTTGTAGCAAAGGAGTGAACTTTTGTTCGGGAAACTGGGCGAGCAGCGTTGCCATGAGTTGTCTTGGCTCGCCCGTGCATTGTAGGCGTACTCGCTGGTCAAGTAAGGCTTGGATACCTACTTTAAGGTGCGTTACGCTGCGCTCCCAAATCGCAATATTGATTTTAGGATTGCTCATGCCCTCAAATACGAGAGGCGTTGCGGCCAGCAGGGTGTTTTCGTTTCGGGAAATCGTGGTTATTTCGGTCATATTCTATTTTTTTAGTGCCTGAGCAATCAGTTGGTTATTGATACTCACCCCTGCCATCATCCCTGAATTGGCTGCCCAGATGATCTGCCCCATACTTTTGGAGGAGATGTTCCCCACGGCATAAACCCCTTCCTGGCTGGTAGTCATAAAATCATCCGTGGTGAGGCGTTGGGTTTTGTCTTTTTCGCAGCCCAACTTTTCGGCAAGTGCGGTTTGGTAGGTTGTTTCGGGTTTGAGGTAAATGTGATCTACTTTTTTGGTGCTGCCATCGGCATAAACGACCTCTTTAAGTTTGCCATTTTTGCGGCTACGTACTTCTACGACACCCTGCGTTGTCCATTTGATGGACTGCTTTTTCATAAATTCCTGAAGTTGTGCAGGGATTTCCATCTTGCAATATTGTTGCAAGATAAACATTATTTCTGCTTTAAGAAAAGGCACAGCCTAAAACATCTCAGTTACTGGATTTAGCCTTGACTTCTGGAATCCTCTTGGGAAATACGGTTTCGACTGACCTTTTGAAGTTGATTAGAGGAGTGCGGTGGCTGAAGGGGCAAAGCAAAAATGCTCATCAAAAGCTTACGCCCGCTGCAAAAGCTGCTTTTGCTACGGCAGGTGTAAAACTGATGACCGACGAAGCCTTAAGAGTCTTTAGTGGCGAAACGGTCAAGATTGTACGCAACGAAGTAAAGGGTTCCTTCAAAAAGAAAAAGCCCGAAGCGGTAGAAGAAGCCTCTGATTTAGTCGAAGCTAAAATCGAAAAGTACGCCTCACGCCTCCGCCTTTGTGAGTGTTTTAGCGGAGCGACACCCACAAGCCATAGGGAGTAGGTGGTACCTAGACAGTCTCAAAACCCCTGCAAAAGCACCACATTTTTTAAAAAAAAAGAACTTTCTAGGATTACAGCGTATTTTTGTACACAAAATTCTGTTTTTACGGGAAAATTATCCACCTCCCCCTCGCTCAAGTATCTCGCTTGGGTGTTTGAAAGATAAAAACTAATAAACCTATGGTCAAGGCGCAAATTCAGCAGCTTCTTACTACTCGTATTCTTTTCATGGACGGCGCAATGGGAACGATGATCCAACGTCACAAACTCACCGAAGCCGACTTTCGGAGCGAGCGGTTTGCAGACCACTCCCACGACCTCAAGGGCAACAACGACCTCCTTTCTATTACTCAACCCGATATCATCCGTGACATCCACAAGCAATATCTGGAGGCAGGTTCGGACCTTGT
This sequence comes from uncultured Cytophagales bacterium, assembly GCA_964570645.1. Taxonomy (GTDB): domain Bacteria; phylum Bacteroidota; class Bacteroidia; order Cytophagales; family Bernardetiaceae; genus DAISIL01. The sequence goes on from CAZNAK010000212.1 coordinate 3,758, forward strand.
CGAGACCAATACCTTTAGTGGAACATCTATCGCGCAGGCAGACTACGCCCTCGAAGACCTTGCCTATGAACTCAATTACGCCTCGGCTAAACTCGCTAAAGAAGCAACGGAAGCCTGTTCTACGCCTGACAAACCACGTTTTGTGGCAGGTGCAATGGGACCGACCAACCGCACAGCTTCACTTTCGCCCGACGTGAATAACCCAGGCTATCGTGCCGTCACCTTTGACCAGCTCGTGGACGCTTATCACGAACAAGTACGCGGACTCCTAGACGGTGGAGCGGATATTTTGCTTATCGAAACCGTTTTTGATACCCTAAATTGCAAAGCTGCCATTTTTGCGATTGAAAAATACTACGAAGAAAATAATATTCCACTTGCTGCGCAGGCTCCGGTGATGATCTCGGGGACCATCACGGACGCAAGCGGACGCACACTTTCGGGGCAGACCACTGAAGCCTTTTTTAACTCCGTTGCTCATGCAAACTTGATGAGTGTCGGCTTGAACTGCGCCTTGGGAGGGGATTTGTTGCGACCTTATGCCAAAGAAATTTCACGCATTGCAAGCTCTCCAGTTTCTATCTATCCAAACGCAGGCTTACCTAATGAGTTTGGCGAGTATGATGAGTCACCTGAATACATGGCCGAATTACTCGAAAGCTATGCCGAAGAAGGGCTTTTAAATATCGTCGGCGGATGTTGTGGCACCACGCCAGACCACATCCGAGAGATCGTTAACCGTGTTGCTCCACTCAGACCCCGTAAAATCCCTAAGTCCAGTGCTGTCATGCAACTAGCTGGTCTTGAGCCTGTTACCATCAAAGAAGATAGCCGATTTGTGAACGTTGGGGAGCGTACCAACGTAACGGGGTCGCGCAAGTTTGCCAAACTCATCAAGGAAGAAAACTACGATGCCGCTTTATCGGTTGCTCGAAATCAAGTAGAGGGTGGCGCACAGGTCATCGACGTAAATATGGACGAGGGGATGCTGGACTCTGCCAAAGCCATGCGGGACTTCCTCAACCTTCTCGCCTCCGAGCCAGACATCGCCAAGCTGCCCATTATGATCGACTCCTCCAAGTGGTCGGTGATTGAAGAGGGGCTAAAATGTGTGCAAGGAAAGGGTATCGTAAACTCAATTTCTTTGAAGGAAGGAGAGGAGGAATTTAAACGACA
>CAZNAK010000213.1:0-4897 GCA_964570645.1 uncultured Cytophagales bacterium
TGACGAATATCGCCTTGATGAGCAGTTAAAGCAATTCTGTGAGGGGATAGAGATTGAAACAGAAGCCGTCGATAGCGAACACTTTCTGGTTGAGCGGATGTACGTGGAGAAGTTCTTTGAGAAGAAGAAAACGTATCTCCTAGAGTCCTTTTACCGTCAGATGCGAAAGGATTTTGATGTTCTGATGGAAAGTGGTGCCCCTGCGGGTGGTAAATGGAACTACGATGCGGCAAATCGTAAAAAGTTTGATCGCAACGAGACTGTTCCCGAGCCCTTGTACTTTGAGCGTGACGTTTCTGAGCTTGTAGATTTACTTGAAGAGCAAGGCGTCAAAACGATTGGACGAATCGAGAAAGAAAAATTTGGTTGGGCGGTTACGCGTGAGGAAGGGCTTGAACTTTTGGACTACTTCAACGAGCACTTGCTACCAAAGTTTGGCACGTACCAAGATGCGATGGACTTTGACGAGCCGTACCTTTTTCACTCGCGTTTGTCCTTTTTGATGAATGTTAAGCTGCTCAGTCCTTTGGAGGTGGTGCGTTCGTCGGTGAAGGCTTACGAGGCACGAAAAGATGAAATTGAGCTAGCACAGATTGAAGGTTTTGTGCGGCAAATCATTGGTTGGCGGGAGTATATGCGGGGAATTTATTGGGCGAAAATGCCCGATTATGCCCAGATGAACTTCTTTGGGCACGAGCGCAAACTACCTGACTTTTTCTGGACGGGAAAAACAAAAATGTCCTGTGTAGCCAAAGCACTGAATAACTCCCTGGACAATGCCTACGCCCATCACATTCAGCGGCTAATGGTAACAGGGAACTTTGCCTTGCTTGCAGGCATCCATCCTGACGAAGTGGACACTTGGTACTTGGGTATTTATGCCGACGCGATTGAGTGGGTCGAGATCACTAACACGCGAGGGATGAGTCAGTTTGCAGACGGTGGTATCGTAGGCACAAAACCCTATGTTTCTTCGGCAAACTATATGCACAAAATGAGTCATTATTGCAGTGACTGCCACTATAACTATAAGAAAAAACATGGTGACAAAGCTTGCCCTTTCAACAGCCTTTACTGGCACTTTCATAACCGCAATCGTGAGCTACTCGAAAAAAATCCGCGTATCGGTATGGTGTATCGTACCCTCGATAAGATGAAAGCCGAAAATAAAACCAAACTTTTCGATCAGGCAGAGGCGTACCTAGAAAACATAGAGAAGCTTTAGCAACTCATGTTGTGAAAGTTCCTTGTTTTGCCTCACCCCAACCAAGCGGAGAGGGAGTTATTCATGGGTAACATGAGTTAACCAAATCCTTTCTACCTTTATGGGATGTTTTTAGATACGAGTCAGATCGTTGAACTTCTCGGGTTTTTCTTCGGAATTGCCTTTTTGGTGCTTTTGCTCCGTGAAAATATCTGGTGTTGGCTGATGGGCATCGTCTCGTCGGGTCTGAGCATCTACTTGTTTATCTCCGTAAAGCTTTACTCCGAAGCAATTTTATCAAGTTATTATGTGATCATCGGAGTTTACGGTTGGTACACCTGGGCAACGCCCAAAGACGGGAAAACTATCCCGATTCAGGAGTGGGCATTACGGATAAATCTCTTTTTTGTGGCATTGGGGGCTTGCTTAGCGAGTGGGCTAGGCTACTTTTTCGACTCCCAAACTGACGCAGAGTCCCCCTACCTAGATGCTTCTACCACGATTTTTAGCTTTATCGCCGGTTACCTCGAAGTCCATAAAGTCATTAGTACATGGTATTTTTGGATTATCATTAACGGGGTTTCGATAGGACTTTACCTTAGCCGAGGACTGGAATACTACGCCGCAATGATGGCAGTTTATTTCCTACTTTCTGTTTGGGGGCTAATAAAATGGCGGGGCGAGCTTAACACAAGGAAAAAATGAGCCAGTCAATTTATCAGGTAGAGAAATGCAGCACGTAAGGCAGGGAAAAAAGAAAAGGATTTGAGCTTTCCTCCCTGAATGACAGCTACCTCTCCCTCATTGATACGCAGGCAGATGCCTTGTTCAATAAATTTACTAGAATTGAGTGCAAGCTTAAGTTTAAGATGGGTATTGTGCTTTATTGCTTTGATAAGCAAAACAAAAACACTCCAGTTTTCGAGTGAAATCTGGAGCGTTTTATTTTCTTGTGTCCGTACAGTCAAACCTCCACTTGGAGTTTGAACAGTCAGGTCACTATCGAAAAAGATGGATTTCATTTAAGATTTTTCACTAGTTGAAATGATCATTTTTCCGTTAATTTTCCAGTGCGCACTCTTATCTGAGTTTGTACCACTCGGAACATCAATTTCCATATCCTCAAATTGATAGGTAATTTCCGCGTTTCGTCCAGTTAGCTTGTCATAAAGTCCGATTGCCAAATCTGGCCACGTCTGTGTGTCTTGTGATTGATCCGCCATAATTATGATTTATTTTGAAATGAAACAATATTTTATAATGTAACAACTTACACCTACGATTGTTAAGTAAAATCTTAATTTATATAAAATTAAGAAAAAATGGGCATAAAATCATGGTGACGAGTAGTCAAGGGAGTATTTAAGGTTTTGAGCATACAAATTGAAGATATAGGATTCTAAAAAGTCGTAACTTTACCTCATGGCATTACGGCGACGGCAACTGGCAAAGCGATTCAATAGCCGAATCATCAAATTTCTGATCTGGAAAGACCGATACCTCTCCGAGACTAATTTCGTCCTCTTGATGAGTGGTGTTGTAGGTATTTTGTCAGGACTTGCGGCGGTGGCCTTGAAGTCTGCTGCCTACGAAGTACAATACTTTTTGGCAGATGATAGATTCTACCTCAATGATTCCGATTACGACTATGGCCCACTTTTTTATCCCACTACTGGACTTTTCTTGACCGTTGTTCTCTCTCGGCGAGTATTCAAGATGGATGTGGGGCACGGAATTACAGATATTCTGTATTTTATCTCTAAAAAGCGAGCTAAGATGCCCACTCGTGATTTGTACGCCCGAATGATTACCAGTGTCTTTACGGTAGGCTTCGGCGGGTCAGCGGGCTTGGAAGCACCCATTGTCGTGACGGGGGCAGCCATAGGCTCAAAGACGGCTTCGGGCGCACTGCTCAAAAAAGATAAGCGCGTTCTGCTGCTTGGGTGTGGGATTGCAGGAGCAATTTCTGCTATTTTTAATGCTCCTGTTGCTGGGGTGATATTTGCCTTAGAGGTCATTTTGGTAAACGTCAGCATCAGCCGGATCATCCCCTTGCTCATTGCTTCTATTAGTGCAAAAGTGGTTTCGCTTTTTCTTTTGGAGGTGGATGTATTGTTTAGCTTTGATATTAAAGATACTTTTGGAACGGAAGACATTCCCTTTGCCATCGGTCTGGGTATGCTTTGTGGGGGTATGTCCTTGTACTTCATGTTTATCTTGAAGCGTGTCGAAAATTATATGGTACGGCTTGATGGGGTATATGTCAAAGCACTCGCCGGCGGACTCATCCTGACAAGCATGGTCATCCTTTTTCCTTCCATTTACGGAGAGGGCTACCGACTTATTAAAGCCTTTCTGAACGAAGAAGAATTTTATGTTTTTTCTCGAAACGCCTTTTTTAGTAGCCTTCCGTCCGAGACCTTGTTTATTATTTATGTACTCTTGTTGCTCTTGATCAAACCCTTTGCAAACGGCGTGACTCTGGGGGCAGGCGGTTCGGGCGGAACGTTCGCGCCCTCGTTGTTTGTGGGCGGAACACTGGGTTTTTTGTTCGCACACCTCATTAATGTCTGGGGGATTGCGGAGCTTTCGGAAAGTAACTTTACGCTGATCGGAATGTGCGGTGCGATGAGCGGGATTCAGTACGCGCCTTTGTCCGCTATCTTTTTGATCGCAGAGCTGACGAGCGGTTACGAACTTTTCATGCCTCTGATGCTGGTTTCAGCAATCGCCTATTCAACGGTTTCCTACTTTCAGCCTAAGTCCATGTACGAACGGGGTTTGTTAGATAGGGGTGTCTCTTTGGAAGAGTCGTCCGATGAGCAGACGTTACAAAAAATTCGGATTTATACCGTCATCGAAAATAATTTCAAGTCAATCTCTCCCGAAGCAAAACTTTCTGATTTAGTGGAGCTTATCAAACAAAGTCCCCGAAATTTATTTCCTGTAATTGACGAGAAAAAGCACTTTGTAGGGATGGTCTCACTCAATGACGTACGCGAAATTATGTTTGACGAAAGCCAGCAGCATAGTGTTCAGATAAAGGATTTACTTCAAGAGGCTCCTACGTTCCTAGACTATTGGGAAACGATGAAAAGTGCCGTCGGAAAGTTTGAGGAAACAGGAGCTTGGAACCTTCCTGTTCTCAGAAACGGCAAGTATGCAGGCTTTGTCTCTAAGTCAAACCTCTTCAACGAGTACCGCGAGCAACTGCGCCTAATTAACGAGCAATGATGAAACGCGCCTTTTGGTTTCTGGTTTTCGCCTGTCTGGCTTATCTGTTGTGGAATAATCGAAGTTTCATGCAGAGACCCTCGGTGGACGCACGGCTGGTAGAGCGCGTCAAAAAGAACTACGGTGATGCGGTAGATGAAATTTGTAAGGAAAAAGGGGTTTCTTCCGAGTACTTCAAAGCCCTAATTATTTTGGAGGTATCGGCACGAAAAAAAACACCCAGCCGAACGGAAAAAAGCGTTTGGGAAAAGCTTCGCGCCACCAAAGAGGGAAAGCGCACTCGCTACGGATTTTTTACGACTAACGATCTTGAAAGATACGATGATACTGACCTCAAATTTATGGCAACTTCATGGGGACCCTTCCAGATTATGGGTTTTCATGCTGTTAAAAAAGGCTTTCCCGTACGCCATTTACGGGTTAACGTCTGTGGACAGTATCAAGCCGACTTGACTGGAT
>CAZNAK010000214.1:0-4880 GCA_964570645.1 uncultured Cytophagales bacterium
GTTAAGGGGTAAGCTAGACAAGAAAAAAGTGGAACGGGCAGTAGCTCTTTCGGTTGAAAAATACTGCTCTGTCGCCGCTACTCTCCATCCCGAGGTTCCGATTACCTACGAATTTGAAATTCTGACCTGATTATGCAAGAGGACTTTTTGAAGCGTCTCCTCCGGGCACATCAGCAGGCAGCCTCGTGTTGTGCGCCACCGCATCTGGTAGTGCGTTTTTTTAAACGGCTGATAGGTTTGCTATTTGCCGAGTTTAGCGAGCAGGAGTTTCTGAACTTAGAAGAAATTCAAAACTACGAAAACGACTTACGAACAGATTTTCGCTATCTGCTTGAACGCAGTACAATTCCACAACGTAGCTCAATAAATAATGTATGCGACACATTTTTTGATGAGCTTCCCTTGTTTCGCCAAACACTTGAAGCTGATGCTAAAGCCATTTATGCAGGCGATCCAGCCGCTAAAAGTTTGACGGAGGTGATCAGAACATATCCGGGCTTTTATGCCGTAGCTGCCCATCGCGTGGCTAATTGTATTCATCGGGCTGGTATCACGCTCATGCCGAGAGTAATTTCTGAACACGCACACAGCAAAACAGGCGTGGACATTCATCCGGGAGCACAAATTGGACAAAACTTTTGCATTGACCATGGGACAGGAATTGTCATTGGCGAGACCTGTATCATTGGTAATGACGTGAAAATATATCAGGGGGTAACGCTAGGCGCGTTGAGCGTCAGAAAAGAGGATGCCGCCAAAAAACGCCATCCTACCATTCAGGATCGCGTGGTTATTTATGCGGGTGCGACGATTTTGGGCGGCAAAACTCTCATAGGCCATGATAGTACTATCGGGGGGAATGTTTGGCTGACGGATAGCGTCCCTCCTTTCTCAAAAATATATTACAGGAGTAATAAGGACTTGCAAGCGATACTGTAACTCAATTCATAGTTTTGAGTACCTTTTTTTTCTTATCTTTGGTGCAGAAAATTTTAACAATACTATGCTTCGTTCTGCTTTTTTATCTTTTGCTTTGATGTTGCTTTTTTCTAGTCAGTTGTTCTCCCAAGCTGACCTATTACAGTCTGGCCCGATGGTCGGTTACTCAACTATGCGTGAGGTACTGCTTTGGGTACAAACAAAAGCCTCAGCCGAAGTTTATTTTGAGTACTGGGAAGAGGGAACGAGCCGTAAGAACGCTCGCCAAACCGAGAAAATGCAAACACAAAAAGACTTGGCCTTTGTTACGAAAATTGTCGTTGCCCCTTTGGCGCCAGATAAAAAATTTGATTACGCCCTATTCATAAACGATAAAGAAATAAGCCGCCCCTATCCACTCAAATTTCAGACTCAGACACTCTGGCAATATCGTACCGACCCGCCTGCCTTTAGCTTTGCCTTCGGAAGCTGCTCTTACATCAACGAGGAAAAATATGACCGCCCAGGCGACGGTTATGGGGGAGATTATGAAATATTCACTTCTATTGCCGAAAAATCTCCCGACTTTATGCTTTGGGGAGGAGATAATATGTATCTCCGCGACGCGGATTGGAATAGCCGTACGGGGATACTTCACCGCTATACGCACACACGATCTACCCCTGAAATGCAGGCAATTCTTGGGTCAGCGCACCACTATGCTATTTGGGATGATCACGATTATGGTCCCAACAACTCTGATCGTAGTTTTTTCCAAAAACATCTTACCACAGAAGCCTTCAATCTATTTTGGGGGAATTTATCAACTGACGTGACGGGAGCAGGAGGGATCACGAGTTACTTTGAATGGCAGGACTGCGCGTTTTTCCTTCTGGATGACCGTTATCATCGTTCGCCGAACAATCGTAAAACGGGAAAACGAGAGATGCTCGGACAAGCCCAGATGCAATGGCTTATTGACGCGCTAAAAAATAGCCGTGCACCCTTTAAATTTATCGTTACGGGCGGACAAGTTGTAAACGATTTTGCTTATTTCGAGAATTACGCCATTTTTGCTGAGGAACGCACAGAACTACTTAAAATCATTGAAAGTGAGGGCATTGAAGGGGTCATATTTCTGACAGGAGATCGCCATCATACCGTACTTTCAGTAATGGATCGCCCGGTAAGTTACCCACTTTATGATCTTACCTGTTCATCTCTGACGGCAGGTTCGCATTCTCCCAAAAAGAGCGAGAATAATCACAAAGTTGAAGGAACAGTTGTGGGCGAACGAAACTTCTCGATACTGTCAGTATCGGGCAAGCGCAAGGAGAGAGAACTGGCGATCAGAGTTTTTGATGTTAAAGGAGAAATGTTGTGGGAGAAAAAAATTAAGGCGAACGATTTACGTGCTCAGTCTCGCTAGGCGTTAAGTTTGTGTTTTTTCGTTTAGAGATTTGGAATACTCCTCAAACACATGACGGTTCAGGGTGTTCTTTTACTAAAAGAAAAAGGAAGTTACAATGGATAATGAAAACGTAAAAGAGCTTTTGGCTAAAATTGTTTATCTGGAGGAAAAGATGGAAGCTCAGGAAGATATGCTCAAAATGACGAGCCGCCATCTGAAAAATAACCAACAACGTGTCAAGAAAATTAACAAACACCTTGAAGATAGTATTCATTCAGCACGTCGTATTCAGAACTCACTTATGCCTTCTGACAGCGTTCTAAATGCCATTTTTCCCGGTTCTTTTGCCCTCCATATTCCCAAAGATGAGCTTAGTGGTGATATTTTTTGGGTTCGGAGATTTGGAAATGTACGTTATGCTGCCGCTATTGATTGCACAGGACATGGAGTTGCCGGCGCCATGTTATCGGTACTTGCCATATCGCTATTGAATCAGATTTTTGCCAGTAACATAGGTAAACTTACTCCGGCCCAAGTTCTGACACAATTAAACTTTTTGCTGCGCCAACAGACGCAGAGTAGGGAAAATCGTACGCAAATTAGAGATGGAATGGACGTAGCAATGATTGCTTATCACCCCAAAGAGGAGAAATTAGAGTTTGCAGGGGCAAAGCGACCGCTTTATTTAGTGCGTGACGGAAAAGTCCTTGAGGTCAAAGGCTCAAGAGTTTCTTTGGGAGAGTCAAGAACGCATGGTAAACAAGTAGAGATTGAAAACCATTCCTTGACTACGGAGTTAGGGGACTGGGTTTATATTTTTTCTGATGGGTATCCAGATCAATTTGGTGGACCAAACAACTACAAAATGATGCGTCGTCGATTTCGTTACTTACTGGCTGGCAATCAACGTGCTTACGATGGTAGTAATAACCAAAAAAAGGGATTACTTGACTATTTTAATGACTGGAAAGATGGTAGAATTCAAACCGACGACGTATTAGTTATGGGGATCCCCCTTTAAATTTTTGAATTACTTTTTACTTTCAAGATGAGAGAATTAGAAGAATCAGGTTACAAATACCAACTTATTATCGACCTACCTTACGGAAAGGCATGGGTCATACCGCAAAAAAAAGCATTACTCTGTGAGCTTACAGATTCATACGTACCTATCGAGCGATTTCGTGGCATTTTCCTGGAAATGAGTGAAGCAATTGAAGGGCAGGACATAGACCGATTTATCTTTGACAAGCGGCATCTTCGTGTTTTCCATCAGCCTTCAATGGAATGGTATTTTATCGAATGGAAAAAGGAGATGTACGCCAAAGGGATGACTACGCACCGTAAGATCCTCCCAAAAGACGAGGAATGGTTTGAGGATGCCGTGAAAGCAGGACGTGCTTTAATTCGCGAAAAGCATCCTGATAACATCATCGATAAGCTGGATATTCAGTACTGCAATTCCGTGACGGAGGCACTAGAGAAATAGAGCTGTTTTCTTACCTCATGCGGGTTTTCGTACATACGATAATATCCTCTTATTGCTAAAAACAGTGAGCCGCTGCATACCAGCGGTTTGTACACCATATAAAGGGAACTAGTTTTAAGTAGGAAATTCTTTCTGAGGCGTAAAACAAGCCTGGTAATGCTTGACAAGAAAACAATATTTGTGGTTCTGTAAGAACGCTTTCAGGTAAATGAACTACTAAGTAGCTATGCTAATTGCTCCTTTGTAAGCATTTAATTAGTCCATCTACCGCCTAGCTCCACGAGCAATCTTCTTGCTGCAATCCATTAAAAGTTGTATTTTTCTGTATATTTGACTTATGAACCGACTGCAAAGACAGCGTGCTGTCTCCATAGAAAATGTACGAGAGGCACTTAAAGCGATTAGAAATAACCTCCTGCGTACTATCCTTACTTTACTTATTATCGCGCTCGGGATCATGGCCCTAGTAGGCATCTTAACAGCGATTGATAGCATCAAGTACTCGCTAGTTTCAGGATTAAGCGATTTAGGAGCCAATAGCTTTGACATTCGTAGTAAAGACAATAACCGAAGAGGGCGACGGCGTGGGATCGAAGACAAAGCCGCTACGCCACTTGAGTTTAGAGAAGTTCGTGAATTTTTAGCACGCTACGAAGTAAACTCAACAGTAACGACTTACTCGTACGTAACCAGACAAGCGGAGGTTAAGGCAGGTTCTAAGAAAACAAATCCAAATTCAACGGTCATCGGAACGGATAATAACTACCTTGAAATCAAGGGATTAGACCTAGAGGTGGGACGGAACTTTTCTCCTATTGAGTTAAAGTATGGTTCGCCTGTGGCGATCATAGGAAAGGAAATCGCTGATAAACTTTTTGATAAACGTGACCCGTTAGATCAGCCCGTAAATGTAAATGGTGTACGTTACCAAATCATTGGTGTTTTGGAGGAAAAAGGTGGACTTGGTGGTGGGCGTGGAAGTGATCGTTCCGTGGTGATCCCGCTCATCAGTGCCAATACGCTCGGAAATGATCGTGAATTGAGCTATCAAATGACCATTGC
>CAZNAK010000215.1:0-4843 GCA_964570645.1 uncultured Cytophagales bacterium
TTTTTCACCAATAAACACATCAGCATCTTTTTTGACCTTGAATATCAGGACGACTACCTCGATATTAAAGACGCGAAGCTTGCCTTGGAGGGGGCTGTGTTTAACGCCACAGGGGGGCTTCAAACAACGGATAATTTTGATATTGACCTACAAATCAGTGGGCAAAAACCCGATTTTAAGCTTTTAACTGCCTTTGCCCCCGACGAAGTGTACCAGAAGCTGGAGAACTACCGCGACGAAGGCGAAGTCTTTTTTCGAGGGCACATTCAGGGTGATATTTTGGATACGATCCCGCGTATTGAGTTAGAATTTGGCTGTAAAAATGCTCAGTTCATTAACCCAGACGCGCAAAAGTCAATCCGTGATCTGAACTTTACGGGCTTCTTTACTAACGGAGAAAAGCGAAGTCTGCGCACTTCAGAACTCTACATCCAAAATCTTAACGGAAAGCCAGAGTCAAGTTGGTTTCAGGGGCGATTTCATGTTAAAAACTTTGAGAATCCGTATTTTTCTATCGACCTACATGCCGATATCGACTTGGCTTCGTTAAATGAAATTATTGATTTAGAGGGATTTGAGGAGATGGGAGGAAATGCCCGCATTGATGTAACTGTGGACGAACTTCTTGACTACAACGACGTAGAAGGCTTACTCGAAAAGCTCCGTAATGGCAAAAACAGGCGGCTGGTACTTAACGACGTTTACTTTTTTGCGCCGGGCTACTACCCACATCCAGTGCGCGATCTCAATGCACGCTTGAGCCTTGAGGATAGCACGTTTCAGATCGACACCTTTTCTGTAAAGGTCAGGGAATCGGATATTAACGTTCGCGGTTATTTGTCTAACGTCGGGGCGTTGCTGCACGGTAAGGATACCAGCCTCATTGCTGAGTTACACATCCAAGCCGACACGCTTAACCTAAAAAGTCTGCTGGCTTTTGACAGTGCGCTGGCAGCCAGTACCGACGAGGCAGTTTATGACCTCTCGTTTCACACCCGATTTTTGACCAACAGCGCGTACCTCCGTCAGGCGGAGACCATCCCGCAGGGTGAGTTTTTGGTCGATAGCCTTTCGCTTCGGCTCAAACACTACGTGCATCGCTTTCGGGATTTTCGGGCTGACCTTTTGATCGACGCCAAAAATATCCGCACCAAGTATTTTCGGGGAAAAGTCGATCAGAGCGATCTGAGTTTTAAGGGCAATCTCTCAAACTACCCTGCTTTGTTTGGAAAAGGACGTGCCGAGCGGGTGCGGGTTTATGCCGATATTTTGTCTAAGAATCTGGTCCTGAAAGATTTATTCATCTACAAAGGCAAAAATTACCTCCCCGAGGAGTACGCCGAGGAATATTGCGAAGATTTTGAGGTTATCGCCACACTCGAAGCTAACGGTGATGATCTTTTGGCAGGGAACTTACTCGAAGACAGCCAAATTACGCTCGAAGACCTGCACGGTAAGTTTCGTTATCATCAACTCAAGTTTGAAAAGTTTCACGGAAAAGCCATCCTGAGTGACAGCACCGTTTATTTGAGCGAGGGCAGCGGCGTTTTGGGTAAGTCCGATATGCAATTTGAGGCGAAGCTATATCACTTTTTTGATAGCACGCAGGAGGATAGCAGCGAAGTTGTTTTTCAAGCTAATTACCTTGACATAGAGGAGTTATCGGACTACGAAGAGCCTGATCCGAACCAAACGGTCAATCACGACAGCGTTTTCAATGTCTTCACACTGCCTTTCTCTAACGCAGGTGTACAGGCAGAAATTGGTGAGTTGGTTTATCATCGCTACCACCTCAAAAATATCAAAGCTGACCTTCGTACGACGACCAATCATTATCTCTACATTGAGCAACTCGACTTGGATGCCGCCGACGGACACACGAAAATGAAAGGTTACTTCAATGGCTCCAACCCCGAACATATTTATCTATCTAGCAATGTGCAAATGACGGACACGGATATTGATAAACTCTTTTTTAAGTTTGATAACTTTGGACAAGATTACCTCCTGCAAGAAAACGTTCATGGGCGGCTGAGTGGAACGGTAGAGTCCAAAGTACGCCTGCACGCTGACCTGACTCCCTACCTCAGTGAGATTGATGCGCACGCCGAAATGACAATCACGGATGGCAGTCTGGTGAATTTCCCACCTTTTGAGTCGCTCTCAGAATACATGACGGATAAAAATTTGAAAGACGTACGTTTTGGGAAACTCACCAATACCCTTGATATCAAAGACGGTACGATCAGCATTCCGCGTATGGAGATTTCCTCTACGCTGGGTTATGTTTTTGTAGCTGGCGAGCAGAAATTTGTCGATGATTTGTGGATGGGCTACCTGATTGAAGTACCTTTCCGACTGGTCAAGGAGGCGGCCTGGAACTCGCTTTTCAAAAAGAAAGGAAAGCAAATTGTTTACGAAGAGGGAGAGATCGAAGAAGCCGACGAAAACGACTTACTGCTTCGGATCAGCGTCTTCGGTACACCCGAGGAGTTTGATTACAAGCTCGGGAAGCGGAAGAAGAAGTAAACTTAGAAGTCTTGTCGGAAATCTACCGTTGTTATCGGTATTAAGCTACTCGCCAACCACCACAAACCTAAAGGTTGCGTCTCTGACCAACCACTTCTATAAACTACCCTTACATCTAGTTCGTTGGTGTCACTCCGCTTAAACACTAACTAGGACGGAAAAAGCAATTAGGGAAGGTTGTTGTTCACAACAACGGCGAGATCGTTTTTTTGGTAAAAAGCTGCGCCGATCACAAAGTTCTGCGATAGAATTAGATTACAACTTTATCTTTGCTTCACTACGGAAGGTCAGCAGAGTTGGTAAATGGGATTCCCATCACTAATACGTCATCTGTCTGTGGTCTTACACCTTTCCATTGCTCAAAATAGTCTTGTAAGCCCTGCTTTTGTTTGCTTCCTTCTCCATAGGTATGCTGGTTGTTAATTAAAAGGTTGCGAAACCTCCAGCTCACCATTTTACAGTCACTAGGACTACCAAACTGATCAGGGTAGCCATCCGAAAATAGATAAAGCCAATCTCCCTTTTCGATTTTCAGGGTTTGATTTTGAATTTTGTTATTCATTTTTGGGCAATATGGTTCGCCTAGCGAGACGCGTGAACCTTTGATGGGTATGATTTTTTGATCCCGTAAAATGTAAAGCGGCCGTCTCGCGCCAGCAAAGTCTAGCCTTCTTTCTTCTTTATTGTATGCAATTAGTGCAAGGTCCATCCCGTCCCTAATCTGAGTACGGTTTTCTGCTCGCTGGGTTTCCCGCTTAAAAAAATTATTTAGCTCATTTAAAATATTGGCAGGCGATAGTTTTCCGATTGTATTACTTAAAATTTGATTGAGAAGAGAAACAGCGAGCACGGAAATCATAGCTCCTGTCACTCCATGCCCCGTGCAATCAATAACGGCGGCATAGCGCACTCCTTTAATCTGTCGTACCCATAAAATATCTCCACTTAGTTTGTCTCTAGGAATATCTAAAACAAAAGCACCAGGAAAAACATCCTCCAATACTTTATTTGAGGGCATTAAAGATTCTTGAACTCTTTGGGCTGTTTTGATATTGTCCGTTAGCCTTCTGTTTGCCTCACTAAGGTGCAAGCTGGTCATCTTGAGCATTTGTTCCTGTGAGCGAACTCTTTCTTCTAAGCGAGTAACTCTTTTTAACAGCTTCTGTGTCTCCTGATTCCCTTCCATTTATCTCGTCTTTGTGGCACTGTGAGTAAGTTTTAACTACAGATTTAGCTAAAAATTAAACTAAATAATTGCTTTCTGGTTTGGCGCAAAGTATCAAAATCTCATTGAAACAAACTTGTTTTTAACATATCATTCAAAAATCTCTCTCAAAATGAGATCAAAGCGTTATTAAATGTTGCTGAAATATAAAAAGTGCTGACAAAGCTTTTATAAACTTTCATCTTCTACAAATTGCTTCTACAGTATGAAAGTACGTAAAATCATTAAAAAGAAAAAGTTAGATCAACGCGCTTTGGATCGCATCGTTCAGATGGCATGGGAAGACCGAACACCATTTGATGCTATTGAAGCGCAATTTGGCGTAAGCGAACAAGAAACTATTACGCTCATGCGCTACGAGATGAAAGAATCCAGTTTTAAGATGTGGCGAGAGCGCGTACAGGGACGAAGTACCAAACACCAGCAAAAGCGAAACTTTTCTGAGGGTCGTCACCATTGTAGCCGCCAAAAAATGATTAGCTTTAACAAAATAAGCAAACGCTAGGCATTTATGCAGTCTATTATTTCTATTTCTGACCAAGCTTTATCTGAGGTCAAAGATATCCTTGAACGCAAGCAAGTCCCTGAGGGCTACGGCTTGCGTTTACTCGTTGAGGGCGGTACGGGCTGTGGGGGAGCGCGGTATCGCTTGGGTTTTGATACCCCCAAAGACGGCGACGCGACCTTTGAACAGGAGGGGTTGACAATAATGTACGAAAAACGGCAACTACTCTTTTTAGCAGGTATGGAAGTGGTGTACGAGGAACGAGAGACGGAAAAAGGTTTTATCTTTCGGAAAAAACAAACAGTATGATGAATTTTCGAGTAGGTGGTGTGCCTGAGCATTTTAATTATCCATGGCATCTGGTTAAAAACCATAAACTTTTAGCGGATAAAGATTTTGACTTTACTTGGACGGATTTCCCCGGTGGAACGGGCGCGATGTGCCAAGCTTTACGGGAGGGAACCATTGATTTGGCTCTCATGCTCACTGAGGGCGCAACAGCCGATATCATCAAAGGAAACCCCTCGCGTTTGATGGGTACGTATGTGTCTAGCCATCTGACTTGGGGGATACACGTAAAGGCA
>CAZNAK010000216.1:0-4811 GCA_964570645.1 uncultured Cytophagales bacterium
AACTACAAAGACAAAAGTTCTGTTTTATACTCTCCTACGAACTTGAATAAAGAAGAAATAGAAAAACTATTTCAACGAGTAGGAATCCCAATAGATGATATTGAAATAGATCAAAGTACACTGGAGCAGTTCTTGGGTCGTCGCAATTCTGTGGCACATGGCGACAATAAAAAGTATAGAGATGGAATATCAAAAGAAGATTTTAAAAAAGTAGGAGTTACTCTTTCAAGAGGTTACCTCCAAAGTAATCACGGATGCTCTTCGCAAGAAAAGATACCTGAGGAGATGAGCAGATTATTTCGGCGTACGTTCCTCCGCCACTTCAGTAAGGCTTAATACATTCTGATTAAGACGATTACGCTCCACCTCTGCCTCTTCACTACGAATAACACCATTCCGAACTTTACGTTGTAAACGTGTATTACTCCCAATAAGGGTTATTAGATCATTCATTAGTTCATCAGGGTCGGGTAGCCGATCCACGTAGTTCTCTAGTTTGAGTAACGCTCCCTTAAGGTCATCTTGTTGGATCAGTTCGCGAACCTGCTCCGTAATTGTTCGTTGCTCGGCGGGGGCATTCAGGTCACGAAGTATGCCTTGGTCAGCACAGCGTTCCGTTAGGTTCTTTACAAAGTCGCGCATGCTCAAATCAATAAAGTCGATCTTAAAGTGATCTATGGAAAAGTTTAGCGTATCACAACTCAGGGAATCTTTGGTGTAAGAAGCATAGCGGAGGTAATTACCTGTGTGCATCCCTAGCAAACGCAGCAATAGCTGTACGTACCACTTATCAAACTTAAACCCAAGAAAGATAAAACTTTTCGCTGACCTAAGCTGCCCTTCGATGCCGTGAGGAAGTTTGCGCTGCCCAAGGATTGCGAAGAGGTACTCGAAAAGGTCTTCGTGCGTAAAAATCAAAGACTCGTCGTCTTCTATACAGCCAAAAAGATTGTAAAGCTGCGGATATTGTATAGTTGGCGTTTTGATATCTTTGGGATTCTCGTATTTTTTATAATAATCAAATTGATGGGGTAGATTATATTTTTTGAATAAGTTGCGCATCATTACATCAGGGGAAACAGACATAACGAAGTGAAAGGGGATGCGCAGTAAGTCTTCAAAAATCGGTGTCGGCTGTTGCTGCCCATAGAATTGTTGTACTTTAAAAATGGCTTTGGTCTTGGCAATCGGATCACGAAAAAAGAAAAACTCATCGTCGTTATAGTAAGGCATCTTCTTTTTGCTCTCCTCATCAAACTCCCTCAGTACTGCCGTGTGTAAGGCTACATCGTCTGCCGTCCGTGCCATCTCGGGACCAATCATCAGAATGGCACGTTGGGCGCGGAGCTGCGCTAAGATAAAATTCCAGTTTACTTCGTCTTGCGTTTTGATAGGCATATTTTTGGACTTACTTCCCGAAAAGCAAGATACAGGATTGGTGTATAAAATGAAATTTATGACTCTATTCTGCTCAAACTTGATCTACAAAGAAATAAACCGTCGTACAGGTTTTGTAAACCCCTGACTACCTTCTTAGTTTTAATATTGAATGGAAGAAAATACCGCACCACCTCGCCGCCTATTACCCCTACTTTGGAAGTTTCTTCTGAGGGTCGTGATGACAGTGGTGACCGTTTTAATTATCGGTTTGAGTATTTTGAGTATGCCAAAGGTACAAACTTACATGGCACAGCTCGCGACGGACTACCTGAACGAAAAACTCAGCTTCAACACAGACATCAAGTACCTTGGCTTAGGCTTTGACGGTAATTTGAAGCTCCGTCAGGTGCAGATTCAACAACCCGAAACCCCACTGATTCAAGCCCAAGAGGCAAAAGTAGATTTAGCGTGGCGCAAGCTTTTTAGGGAAGGAAAAGTCATCTTACAGTACGTGTATCTGGGTGAGGGCACGTTTAACATGGTCTATCAGCCCGAAAGCGACGAGTACAATATTGATCAATTCATCGCCGAGGTCAGCCAACTGGACAGCGGTGATCCCACAGAAGTAACAGAAGATACACAAAGTTCGCTCTTCAGAATTGAGGATGCTTACCTCAAAAACATTGATTTTCACCTCATCGACGATACTAAACCCAGCTTACCCGAAGGCGAGTTTGACCCTGCACACCTTCACCTAATAGGCATTACGGGAGGCATACAAAACTTTTATGCCTCCAACGATACGATCCAGTTAGACGCTAAAAAACTGCATTTATCCAAAACTTCCTTCGGACTTCCTATCCATGAGCTAACGAGCTTTTTTCGGCTCTGCCGCAAAGGAATGGACTTTGAAGGGTTGAATTTGCGGGTCGGTGAAAGTGTCCTTCGGGATACGCTACGCATGCGTTACGAAGACTACGCCGACCTGAGCGACTTTTTTACAAATGTGGAACTAGATGCAAAGCTCGATAGTACGTTTCTGACTACAAGTGACCTCTCGCACTTTTTACCTGCCCTAAAAAATTATCAGGATGCTTTTTTGGTAACGGGGCACTTCAAAGGACGGGTGGCCGCACTTCAAAGCGAAAATTTTACGATTCGGTTTGGACAGCAAGGCGTGCTACGCGGTGATGCTTACATCCGTGGGCTACCCAACATCGAAACTACTTTTTTGGATATCAAACTCAGCGAGTCGGCACTTTTTGCCCGTGACCTCAAGCCGTGGTTGGGTTTGCGCGAAGGACAAAAATTCTTGGAGCTAGGCAGGATTCGCTTTCGCGCAAACCTGACAGGTTTTATCGAAGATTTTGTCGCCGACGGGGTGTTTGACACCGGCTACGGACGTGTTGTATCGGACATCCACCTAAACCTCTACAAACAAGACTATGAAGGCGATATTGCCCTGCAAGATTTTCGGGCGGGAGCTTGGCTGGGCGTAAAAAAAATGGGAAACGTCTCGCTGCAAGGCAAAATCAAAGGAAAGGGACTGGACAAGAAAGCGGCAAACTTTAACCTTGATGGCGCGATCAACTCATTGGTTTACCAAAATTATATCTACCAAAATATTGAACTAAATGGAAAGTTCTTTCAGCAATCCTTTGTAGGCGAGGTCACTTCCAAAGACAAAAACTTAGACTTTGATTTTGAGGGCGAGCTAAATCTCGTCGATAGCACTTTCGACTTCCAGACGGATATCCGAAACGTTGACCTTCAGGCTCTCAACTTCAGTGAAAAAGAACTTTTCTTTCGCACAAAATTTCAGGGAAAGTTCAAAGGACTCGACCCTGACGAAGCACTCGGAGAGGCACACTTTGAAGATACATATCTCGCCTTTGACGGCTACGGAAAGGAAGTCGAAAAACTCAATTTAGTGGCTAAAGAACTCAACGACGAACGGCAACTCGAACTAAGCTCGGAACTGCTAAATTTTATTTTGCAAGGACAATTTACGTTCAAACAACTCTTTGCTGACCTCGGTGAACCCACCAAAAACTACGAACGCTACCTAGAGTTACCCGCCGAACTTTCGGACTCAACGACTCTAGTAATGGCACGTCCAATTCAAGAACCCTCAAAAGAGGATACACCCAAAGAACCCTATGCGGTAAGCTTTTTTTTAGATATTTTTGAACCCATGACCTTTGCACAAGCCTTTACGCGTGACCTAAGCCTTCCTGATACCATATTTAGCTCTGGGCGACTGGAGGTCAGTGACACCATGAGCCTGGAGGCTTCTTTGAAGGTCAAAGAAGTGACGTATGCAGGAAATACCTTGGAGGACTTCTCCTTACGCCTAGAGGCAAAAAAGCAACCAGTGCGACCCGAAATTACCGCCGAGGCGATAATCCGAAGTAAAAAGCAAAAACTACTGGGCACAGAACTCGAAAAGCTAGAACTTGACCTACGACTCCAAAAACGCCACCTTGACTTTCGGACACGTACAAGTCATCAAACCAGCGAGGATAGTCTTTCGCTTGCGGGCCGACTTGACTTTTCGGATTCGGTGAAAATGCTTTCGCTCTATACACCAAACCTCCGGGTATTAAACGAAGACTGGAATACCAAGGATACCACTCGTATCCTTTGGTCAGGACGTGAAATTTACTTTTTAGATTCGTTTCAAATCACCAATCAGGCAAGGAAGGTATTTTTGTCAGGCGGGATTTCGGAGGATACGACCAAAGATCTCAACGTGCGCTTATCCCAAATTGACCTACAACTCTTTGAGGATTATGTCGGGCAGGAGGTGCGCGGAATCGCCAACCTAGACTTACAACTCAACCGCTTTTACGATACACTTCACCTAGAAGGAGACCTGTTAGTTGAAGATATTTCGATTGCCAAACAGGATTTTGGAAGCCTGGTTGCCAAGGCACGCTGGCAGGAAGCGAGTGGAGCCGTCTCGTTGGATGTCGATTACAAACAACAAGGGACGAATGTCCTGCGCGTGGTCGGTAATTACTTTCCGAGTAAGACAGAAAACGCACTGGATATGAACATCGCTTTTATCGGCTTAGGACTCAAACCCATTGAGGTTTTTACTGAGGGTATCGTATCGCAGTTACGCGGAAAGGTGTTTGGCGGCGTTAAAGTGACAGGAATGCTCCAAAAACCACAGCTTGTGGGCGAGGTCTTTGTATCAGGGGGGCATCTTAAAATGGATTATTTGGGAACGCAATACCATTTTGATGATGATATTTTTATCGAACAAGACCGCTTTTACCTTGACCGCTTCCAACTCAAAGACGCTAACGACCGCATAGCCTATGTGGATGGTGGATTGTTCCACAACGACTTCTCGAATTTCCTGATCGACTTAGAAGCAGAGATGGACGATTTCTTAATCTTAGATACCGAAGCGGACACTCAGG
>CAZNAK010000217.1:0-4790 GCA_964570645.1 uncultured Cytophagales bacterium
CTCCTGATGCTGGCTGAGGTCAAAATCAGTTCGATTATGGATGCCTTCCACCTCCGGTGCCTTTTTGTATGGGCAGCTCTCGCCTGTTTCGCTGCGTACGCTCAAACCTGCTGGCGGGGCGGTGGATGCGCGTTACGTGGAAGGCAAAGGCAAAGCGGGTGTGGTTATTCCTTTTTTCCCCTTTGAGCGCACGATTGCTAATTTTGATTTCAACGTAAGAAATTACTATCCCGATACGCTATTTTACCCTACCGTTAATTGGCGTTTATACGGTGCTTACAACTTCTTGCATACGATTGAATCCTTCCTGGGACCCGAGGATAACTTGACCCGAATGCCTGATCTTGAGTTTCGTAATTATTCAGGTTCGTTCTCACGCTATGAAATTACGCCCGAATCGGGTATTGGTTTTCCACAGCAAGACGGTAAGTTCCGTATTCGGTTTACGGCTTCCACATCTCCAGGTACAGGGTCGTACTACCACTTTGCGCTGGGAAGGTTGGTGTACCCACAGCGTTTTGATGTGTTAATTCCAGAGGAAGGCAAGCAGTTTAATCTGATTGCTAACGACTCGCTCCCAGCGGTAAATATCACGTTAAAAAATCCTCCTTTCAACCCCAAGGTGTATGATCTGACGGACTACGCGAACGTTCAGGAGCTAGGCTTTGCACAAAATACAGCGGGTGAACTGCGTCTCAACGTCCCAAACAATGGTGTCGCCCGTAAACTTTGGGTCGTTAGTGATACAACAAACTACGCAGTTACAGATGCAGAACCAGTAAAATGGCTAGATATTTCTGAGCTTGACCCGAGCCGTTACGATTATTTGATCGTTACCCATGACAGCTTATTTAACTCAGCTACGCGATACAAAAATTATCGAGAAAGTGCTGAGGGAGGAGGGCATAACGTCTTACTCGTAACTATAGATGCACTTTACAACACCTTCACTTTTGGAGAGACAAATCCTCTTGCCGTACGGCGGTTTGTCGAGTTTATGTATGCTAACGGTGAGCCTGAGTTCCTTTTTCTCCTCGGAGGAGGACTGCGATTTGATATGTCCTCTTACATAGACTTTGATCGTTCGGGGCGGGAGTACCAAAATCTAATTCCGCCCTATGGCGTTCCAAGCTGTGATAACCTTTACACCGCAGGACTTGCCCCGTCTCAAAATGCTCTAGTACCGACCATTCCTGTCGGACGACTCAGTGCCATGACCAACGAGCAGGTCAATAACTATCTCAATAAAGTAATTGAATACGAAACTGACCCTAGCTCGCAGACATGGCGCAAGAATATTCTACAATTGAGTGGAGGAGTTTCAGCACAGGAAAATGCAACTTTCAGACGTTATGCGGAGGGGTTCGGACGGAAAGCAGAAGGAGACTTTTTAGGAGCAAACGTAAAAACAATATCCAAAAAGACTACTGATTTTGTTGAGTTTATCAATATCGCCGATGAAATCAATGAGGGTACGTTGTTGCTCACGTTTTTTGGGCACGCGGGCATATCGGTCACCGATATTGAGATCGGTCGCATTGGTGACCCCAACATTGGCTATGCCAACAAAGGGCGTTATCCGCTTATTTTGGTGAATGGTTGTGGAACGGGAGACCCTTTTCAAGCTAATCCAAGTGCATTAGCCGAAAACTGGATGTTGGCAAAAGACGCGGGTGCGATTGCTTTCTTGGCACATGCTGGTATAGGCTTTTCTGGAACACTTCGGAACTACACCGATATTTTTTATGAAACGGCATTCACTGACCGACAATTCATCAACAAAACCCTCGGAGAGGTATATAATGAAACTATTCGACGCTGCCTACGACGTAACCCCGACAACCCGCTCACAATCGCTAACGTTCAGCAGATGCTGCTTCAAGGCGATCCTGCGATTCGTCTGGTTCCCTTTGAGCATCCTGATTATCAGGCAACCGCAGCCGATGTTTCTTTCTTGCCATTTGACCCGCTTCTCGAGACGATTGCCAATCCCGACTCTTTTAATATTGCCATCAATGTATCCAATCTTGGGATTGTTGATGTGAGTCGCCGTGATTTCAGGCTGTCGGTACGTCGTGTCTTTGAAGACGGTACATCGGTGACTTACCCGAGCCGTTCCTACGATTACATTCAAAAAGAGCGTGAACTTCGTTTCCCTGTGATCACGACAGAAGAAAACAGAGAGCGAAATCAGGGACAAAACTTCTTTGAGATCACGATTGATAGCCAGAATGAGGTAGAAGAATCCAATGAGCGCAATAACGTGGTGACTCTCAACTTTACTTTCGGAGATCGCCCACTTTTGACATTATTTCCGAGTGAATACAGTATCGTAAATTCCCCTTCTTCCGAAATAACGTTGATTGCTCAAGACCCCAATGCAGACTTTGAGTTCGGACAGTATATCTTTCAGATGGATACGACGGCACTGTTCAATAGCCCTGTTTTACGAGAGCAAATGCTAACTAGGAACGAGCAGATTATATCTTGGCGAACTAACCTTTCAGTTCCTACCGATGAAACCGTACACTACTGGCGTGTGCGTCGGGTAACTGAAGAAGCAGATACAGTTTGGTCAGAAGCTTCATTTGTTTACGCTCCCACAAGCAATGAGGGCTGGAACCAGAGTCACCCCTTTCAATTTCGGGAGTCAGAGTTAAATACAATATCTTTAAACACTCCCACAAGAGCCTGGGAGTTTGATGCCTATGCTCGTAACATCGGTTTCTCGGCAAGCGTGGCATCAGGCAATGAGTTTGACTACAAAATTACTGTGGATGAAGTGACGATTGTTGAAAATAATTGTGGACGAGTCAATGATGCGATTGTCGTGACGGTTTTCGACCAGTTTTCTGGTCAAATTGTTCGTTCTCAAACGGGAAATGAGTGTGGCAACTCGCTCTCGTCTGCCAGCTTAGTACGCGGTGACCTGACTCCTTATTTCGATGCCATCGAAACGGGTGACTGGGTACTGTTGGCAAGCTTTATCAGTCTATCTGGTAGTGGTAGAAGGGTTTTTGTGGACGCAGCCCAACAAATTGGGGCAGACCCCGCGCTATTGAATGCAAACCTGCGGCGCAGAGCTGTTGTGATTGGTCAGAAAGGTGCAGCACCGGGAACCGCAATCATGGTATTTGAAGACTCCGATGATCGGAACATAATCAGTGACTCGACTGTACAAATTTCGGGCTTTTATAATACTGGTGAGATTATCTCGACGCGCATAGGCCCTGCTGTCAACTGGAAAAAACTTACAAGAACTATCCAGGGGGCAGACAACGAAAACAAAGGTTGGGAATTGGATATATTGGTAGAGTTTGACAACGGGAGTCGGAGTGTTTTACTAGAGGACGTTCAGGAAGAAACCACAGACCTCTCAGCCATATCTACACTCGGAGCAGACTTTTTACGCCTTCGCCTTCGTACTCAGGACAAGATAAATGAAGTTCCCGATCCTAATCAACTAAAAAAGTGGCGTGTGACCTACACAGAGGTTCCCGAGGGAATTTTACTCTATGACTCCGCTTCTTATCGCCCGAATACCGTCTTAGAGGTACAAGAGGGCGCACCAGTGGTATTAGCATTTGAATTTGAAAACATCAGTAGTAGCGACTTTACCGAGCCGCTTCAAGTGAGTTATGAGATACAAAACCTTTCCTCTGGGACAGTAACGAATCTCCGCGACACACTAACGGCACTTTCAGGAAATGCAAAGCTTAGGTTTGAGACCAGCTTTAATTCAGTGGACTTTTTTGGCGAGAACCAAGTTTTGGTAACCGTAAATCCACGCCTACAACTTGAACAGCGGTACGATAATAATACGCTAACTGCACGCTTTGTGGTCAAGCCCGACGATATAAACCCTGTTTTGGATGTCGCTTTTGACGGAAAGCATATCCTGAACGGCGACTTGGTTGCACCAAGTCCACTTATTTCGATTTCTTTGCAGGACGAAAATAGGGTACAGGTTCGTCAGGATACAACAGGCATTGACTTGTTACTTAAGCCAGCCGACTGCGATGGCTGTATAGCTGAACGAATTAACTTTTCTGACCCACGCCTAACGTGGCAAGTCACCGAGAATAACCGCATCGAAATTACGTATCAGCCTGACCCGCTAGCAGATGGGCTGTATAACTTTACGGTTCGGGCAGCCGACTTGCGTGGAAATCAGTCGGGAGTACAGCCATATAGTGTCAACTTTGAGGTGGTGAATGAGTCGGCGATTACGCATTTTTACCCTCATCCTAACCCCTTTTCTTCACAGATGCAATTTGTGTTTACGCTCACGGGGCAGACGGTTCCCGAGGATATTCGCATTCAAATTATGACCATCTCAGGAAAGCTTGTCAAAACGATTCATAAGGAAGATCTCGGCCCGCTTCGTATCGGTGACAACATAACAGACTTTGCCTGGGATGGAACCGATGAGTTTGGCGATCAGCTTGCTAACGGCGTATATCTTTACAAGGTTTCCATCCGTGATAATTCCACAGACTTTGAGCATCGTGAGACCTCAAATGACGGCTTGTTCAAGCAGAATATTGGTAAAATCTATCTGATGCGCTAGCAAAACAAAGGCTTTTATGGTGCAAATTTGGATGCTAAGCCTCTGGTGCTTTGTTTTGTTAAAGGATAATGGTATTAAATCTACATGTAATGAAATAGAATTAGTGCAAACATCGTGTTCTAACATAATATTATCTTGCGGATGCACTTCCTTAAACAAATCTTTACACTTCAATTTACAGGACATTATGAGCCAAACTCTCAAGTTTAGAAATCACAAC
>CAZNAK010000218.1:0-4772 GCA_964570645.1 uncultured Cytophagales bacterium
AAACACAGCAATCGCGCCCACGCCCGTAAATTGCCCCAGTAAGCCTGCCAAAAGCTGCATTCGTGTTGCCTGTACAATTTGGTAAACCAAGAAGAGCAGGAGATAACCAAAAAGAACTCGAAGAGCAATCGTCCCACGAAGTAACTTATGAAGATGATACAGCAAGGCTGCCACCAAAGCGATGTCAAAAATATCAACCCAGTTAACGGGCAGGAATCCGATTTTGAATAAAAGTATCGACACAATATTCTAATAACGCTAAAATTATCTCATTCTGTTTCCAACACCGTTTGATTTTCTTTACATAAGCTCGCTTGAGCCTTCAAGGAGATGTTCAGAGGCGTTGTCTGCCAGCCTAAGGAAACGGTCTGCACCTAGCATTTTGATACAGAGCCTCCCTTAAATGAACGATGAAAAGCCTACTTAGGGCAATTAAAAAATGAGTTTCCTTATTATGGATGATAAATTTCTTTAAAGTTTAGGCGAATTACGACTACTTTTGTTTAGATGAAAAAAAAATCTACGCTATGAGCGCATTAAACCGAATCCTATCGTTTTTGGTAGGCGGACTCTTTATCTTTTCGGGACTCATTAAGTGCAACGATCCCAAAGGCACCCAGATCAAGTTGGAGGAATATTTTCAGGTGTTTTCATCTGATATTTCTCCGCTTTTTGAAGTTTTCATTCCTTATGCCCTTCCTATTGCTGTTTTTATTGTCGTTTTGGAGGTAATTTTGGGGGCTGCCCTAATTGTGGGATTCAAGCAGCGTACTGTCGGCAAGCTCCTGCTTTTGATGATCCTCTTCTTCACCTTCCTCACTTTCTACACTGCTTACTTCAATAAAGTAACAGATTGTGGCTGCTTTGGTGACGCGATCAAGCTCACCCCTTGGGAGTCGTTCACCAAAGACGTTGTTCTGCTTGTCATGATTGTTATTCTTTGGATACAGGGAAAAAAGATTCCGAACAAAGCTAACTTTTTTTCGACCACATTAACGCTACTAGGTACAGCAGGTGCAATTTATGTAGCCATAATGGCGATTAACCATTTGCCATTCATCGACTTCCGCCCGTACGCGCCCGGTAAAAATATTGCAAAACAAATGACCGCCGAGGAGCCTTGCCAAACCGAATATGTGGTGTTGCGGGGCGAGGAAGAAATCCGAAGTACCGAGTGGTTAGACGACTTTACCAAGAAAGAGATGCGCGTAAAAGAAGTCGAGGAAACCTACATGAGACTTGACTCCCTGACACAGGACAGCGTTGAGATGACTCGGATGCGGCTGGATACGAGCTTTAAGTCAATCAAAAACTATGACAGCATGTACACTAACATCCTAAACGAAGATAAGTGTATGGCCGTTATCAGCGACTACGGTATTTACTCTTACGAGGGTGAGGACTACACGCAAGCCTCCTTGGAGGGCAACGACCTCATTTTGGTAGTTCACAACGTCAAGAAAACCGAAAAAGAGCGCTTTGAAGAGATTAAACGCTTCATGGATGAGCTTGCAAACGAGAAAACCTTGGCGCGTGCCGTATTTACCTCTGAGTCACCCGATACTTTTGAGGAGTTCCGGCACGACGTACAACTGGATATACCTTATTACCTAGGCGACGAAAAGATGCTCAAGACCATGATTCGCTCAAACCCGGGGTTACTTTTGCTTAGGGATGGCGTGGTAGTCGATAAATGGCACTACAACGATATTCCATCTCCTGACGTAATTCGGACTTTGATAGGGAAGTAAAAAATACGGCGCACAGGTAAGCCAGCGTTTTTTGTATAACGTAATGCAACTCTTTTGGCTAAAAGGTCGTCTTATGCTAGATTAAAAAACATTCTTATACTTCAGCTATGAAAACCCGAAACCTTTTTTTGACCGTCGTTTTAACACTGCTTTCTGTTGTCGTAATCGCTTAGGAAGCGGAGACAGATATTGAACATAAAGTTTATGAAAACGGAGAGCAGTTAGTGCTTCGTCGTACCATTTTTAAGCTCACACCCGGGGATTTTTTCAACGCTACCTTCACGGCAGGTTTGGAAGCCATGAATAAAAGTTACATACGTAGCTTCAACATTTTCCTACCATAGACCCATTACCTGCGCCCAGCAGTCAGGGCAATGATTGGTGTGGGCATGCCTTGCTCTTTGGCACGGATGGCATCATAGCCGCTCATCAGTGGCATCTGGACATTTATCGGTACGAGGTCGGGTTGTATTTCAAAGAAACGCGCTATGGTTTCTTTTCCGTCTTTTGCCGTCTCGATGTACGCTTCGGGAGGAATATTCAGGACGATACTACGGGCCAGTGCCGTATTGATCGGGTTATCATCAACGATCAGGATTGTATACCGTCTTTGGGTCATAAGAAGATACAGGCATTTTTTTAGGTATGGTTGAATCACAAAATACAAATTGTGGCAAGGAATGCCAACATTAGCGGTATCTCTAGCTTACCTAAAGCACGTTTTACCTCACATCAATTACCCCGTATGGTGTACCATAAACGACTGAGCGCGGATCCCCTGCTTCTGAAAGCCAATGACCATCTGCGTACGCATATCGTTACCAAGTTCCCAGCCGTCAGCGGGTGAGTTAGCCCAAGCTGCCGCCCAACAGTTGTAGCCATCCCGTTCAAGGTCCATCACCCAAAAGCTCGCCTCGGTATCGGGAATCCTGTATTTACTCTTTGAGGCACTTTTTTTAGCCACCTCTTTCACCTTCTGTAAGTCGGCATCGTAACTCACCCAAAAATCTATTTTTACCCAGATTACGCCACCCTGACAGGAATAATGCAAGAACTCCTTGGCGATCATCTGCCCATTCGGGATGACATAACGCCGCCAGTCCCAAATTTTGAGCACTGTGTTAATGGTTGTGATGTCTTCTATCGTGCCGTAATACCCATCAATGCGGATGGTATCACCGATCCGAAAGGGACGTGCTATCGTAATAACCACCCCAGCAATGAAGTTTTCTATAATGGGACGAAAGGCAATGCCTGAAATGACCGCCGAAGAACCCACCAGTATGGAGATCAACGTTCTGGGTAATTGGTCTAGGTAAGGAAAGGCTAAAAAGATGATCAAAAACAAAGCGATCAAGAAAGAAACAATACTACTAATAATCGAAACACGCCGACGAAAGCTATAGACGGCTTTCTTCTTTAAGACCTCTTTGGATTGTTGAGCAAGTTTTTTCCGTTTTAGAAGAACGGAATCTACCAAATCATGCCGTTGCAGATAGGCACGACGACGCTTTACCAGCCGTCGCAGCAAATACCAAGTCATTCCAACAACTGCACCTCCTATCAGAAGTACAATAATGGTATAGGCATCCATTAGGCGCAATATGCTAGTGAGCTGTTCAACCATCACCTAAATCGTTTATTTATCCATAATCAACCAGCCGAACATTAACCAGTTGGCTTAGCCTTTAGTTGGCGTACCATCAGAAAATAGCCGTAGGAGGACTTTATTTCTGCAACACCTGCTAAACGCAAATAATTTGCTAAGCTTCTGACTATCAAAGTCCCACCCTCAATCCCTCCCCAAAGGGAAAGGGAAGTGTTCCGTTCATCAATCACTTAATACCATTATTTTAGATTATTCGCGTTACTAAATTAAAAAAACTAAGGAAAACCCTTGGCATAAGCCCGTTACTACATGCTTAAATCCTTACCAGATACCAAGAGAGTGCCTCTCCAATAAACTATTCACGTTAACAAAACAATCTCGGTGAGGATAAATAGTGTATCACCAAAAACAAACTACTCATTTTGGTACGCGTGCAATAACCCCTCCGCTATGATCGTGCGTGGCACCTGTTACGGACGACCACACATTGATTTGATTGCGTTCCCGAAGCATGCCCAGAAAAGCAAAGATCGCTGCCTCACGGAAATTAATGAGATTTTCATCGGGCACGACAATCTCGAGTGATGTACGTTGCCGAAGTAAGTCAATCAAAAATGTATTGAACGCACCTCCCCCTGTCACGAGCATTTTACCCTCTTTAATCCCCGTTTTTTGCAACGAAGCCGCAATTTGATCGGCAACATGATGCGTAAATGTTGTGAGCTGATTAATCACTGGAACGGTCGAGTGAACTAATAAGGGCATGATGTTTTCTTCTACCCACTCACGCCCTAGCGAACGCGGGAAAGGACGTTTAAAAAATGATAGGGAGTTTAGAAGTGTTCGTAGGGCTTCGTTGACCTGCCCGCGTTTGGCAAGCTTTCCCTCACCATCATAGGCATAGCCAAGACGCTGGGCTAAAAAGTTCAGCACTTGATTACAAGCACAAATATCACCCGCCATACGTCCACTCGTTTCAGGGTACCGATAAGAAATATTGGCAATTCCGCCAAGGTTTAAGCACAAATCGTACTCAGAGAACAGCAAAGCGTCGCCCACAGGAACGAGTGGTGCCCCTTCGCCGCCTAGCGCAATATCCATACTACGAAAATCATACACCGTAGAGATTCCGCAGGTAGCAGCAATGGCATTACCGTCACCGAGTTGAAAGGTAAAATTGTGTGATGGGTCATGGAAGATCGTATGACCGTGAGAGGCTACTAAGTCGGCCGTTAAGTCATATTTCTTGAGAAAAGAGCGCACTTTTTGTCCCAAAAAACTTCCATATTCGTAGTGAATTTCTGCAAGGTTCTTTGCCGTGGTGTCGGGAAGTGTTCCCAGGCGCGCTACCCATGCAGGCGAGTATGGGAAGACCTCAGCGGCAGGAATTTCGTATTTCCATTGCTCATCCT
>CAZNAK010000219.1:0-3561 GCA_964570645.1 uncultured Cytophagales bacterium
ACGCTCATCAAAGACGCACTAAAGAAACACCCCAACGCAAAGCCCTGGAAAATTATCTCCAGAAACGATCAAGTGACCTTTTCGTATGATAATGACGTGTTTTCGTTTAAGTTTCCTTTCCAAGAAGGACCGCTACTCGAAAATGCGATCACCGCAGCAGTCGTTTTACTAGAACTTGGTTTTCCTAAAGCAGTCATACAAGAGCGGATACTTCGCTTTCGTAATATCCCCATGCGACTGGCACTGAAACGCGGAAAGCAAAACTGTGTACTCGTTGATGATACCTACAACAACGACTTTGCTGGTCTCGAAGTCGCACTTAACTTCCTTGAGAGCCAAGTACCCCATTTGCCCAAAACGCTTATTCTCTCGGATATGCCGCAAACGGGCGTAAAAGAAGAGGAGCTTTACTCCGCTATCTTTCGTTTGTGCAAAGAAAAAAGAGTCCAGCGACTTATTGGTGTAGGAGAAGGACTTTTCGGTTTTAAAGATCACTGGAATAACAACGGGAAATTTTTCAGAAGTACGAAGGCTTTGACGGAGTACCTCATTCAACACCCAGAGTTTATGCAAGATGAGGCGATTCTTGTAAAAGGCGCAAGAGCTTTTGCGTTTGAGACTGTTGTTCGTTTACTCGAAGCCAAAGTGCATGGAACACGACTTGAAATTAACCTATCGGCACTACGCAACAACTTAAACTTCTACCGTTCTCTCCTGAGGGAGGATACACGTATTTTGGTCATGGTAAAAGCCTTTGCGTACGGAAGCGGAACTCGAGAGGTGGCGCATTTGCTAGAAAACCAAAACGTGGACTACTTAGGGGTCGCCTATGTGGATGAAGGGGTCGCACTAAGACAAAATGGTATTCAGACACCAATTTTAGTATTAAACCCTTCGCCCGAAACATTTCCTTCGCTGGTCAGGTACAAGCTAGAACCCGAAGTTTACAGCTTCGATCTATTCAGAGAATGGATCGATTTTGTTCAATACGAAAGGCAGAGCTTGATCCCTGCGATGCACCTGAAACTAGATACAGGTATGCACCGACTGGGCTTTCAGGAATACGAAATAGAGAAACTGGCACAAAAGCTCCAAGAAAATCCGCTTCAAGTCGCCAGCCTCCTAACACACCTTGCCGCCGCCGATGACCCTAAGGAAGACGAATACACGCATCGGCAAATAGATAAATTTGAACGTATGGCAAGTATCGTTGAGGATGTTTTACATTACAAACCCTTACGTCATGTCCTTAATTCGGCGGGTATTTCGCGTTTTCCTGATTACCAATTTGATATGGTGCGGCTAGGCATCGGGCTTTATGGTGTTGAGGCGGGCGGTCAACACCCAGAAGCGATTGAACCGATCAGTACGCTAAAAACTGTTATTTCACAAATCAAAACGTTACAGGCAGGAGATACCGTGAGCTACGGAAGGCATGGCAAAATAATAAGCGACAACACAAAAGTTGCAACAGTGTCTATCGGATATGCAGATGGCTACCCGCGTCACTTCAGTAATGGCGTCGGCATGATGCAAGTTCGGGGTCAGTTGGTACCCGTGATTGGAAACGTTTGTATGGATATGTGTATGCTAGATCTCTCAAGGGTGACGGCGGAAGTTCAGGAGGGCGATGAAGTCATCGTATTTGGCGGAAAAATCACTCTTGCTGAGGCTGCAAAAGCGATCAATACCATCCCTTACGAGCTGCTTACCAACATTGGCGGACGGGTTCGACGCATTTTCTTTGAGGACTAAATCACCATACAGAAAGATTACACGTTACTTTTAGCAGAGAAGAATTTTGATTCTTGCCCGCTTTTCTGTTTTTTTAAACTTACTATAATACTTTCAACTTTTTTCGTATGTCTTCTTCACAAACAGCTTCTAAAAACAAAAAACTCACCCGCGTCCTCTCTGTGGACGGTGGTGGCATTCGTGGTATCCTTCCTGGGCAGGTTTTAGCTGCACTAGAGCGTAAGCTCCAACATAAAACAGGTGATCAAACCGTAAAAGTCGGGGACTACTTTGACTTTATGGCGGGAACGAGCACGGGCGGAATCCTCACCTGTGCCCTAATGACTCCTAGCCCTGAAAATCCCTCGGAGTTAAAATATTCAGCAGCAGATGCCGTGGAGATTTATCTTCAGAATGGCGGAAAAATCTTTTCTACCTCTACGTTTCGTAATCTCCGCACAGGCGGTGGGCTGGTGGACGAGAAATTTGAAAGTGATCCCATTGAAGGTGTCCTGGAAGAGTATTTTGGAGAGACGAAACTGAGTCAGTTGAATCGCCCTTGTTTGATTAGTTCGTACGACGTAGAGCGCGGAAAACCACATTTTTTCACACAGCATAAAGCAAGGGAGTTTGCTGCAATGGAGAATCACGGCTACGATTTTTTGGTTCGTGACGTAGCAAGAGCGACGTCGGCGGCTCCAACCTACTTTGAAGCAGCAAACTTTCATTCTCTTTCGGGAGTGAGTTATACGTTAGTAGATGGCGGTATTTTTGCTAATAACCCGACGCTTTGTGCTTATTCAAGTGCTCGTCAGGTCAACTTTGGGGAAGATAAAGTATTTCCAAGTGCTGCCGAGATGTTGATTTTCTCCCTCGGCACTGGAAGCTCTCCTAAGTCTTATGATTTTGATACGATAAGAGACTGGGGTGCTTTGGGCTGGATAAAGCCGCTGATCAATATTATGATGGACGGTGTCTCAAAGACGGTACATTATCAACTTGTACAAATTTTTGATGCCGTTAAGCGACCAGAAAATTACCTTCGCATTGAGCCTATGTTGGGCGATGCAGAGTCCGATATGGACAACGCAAAACCCGAGAACCTCTTGCATCTCAAAGAGGCAGGTATTGAAACCGCCGAAAAATATGATTGGGAGCTAGAGCAACTAGCAGATATGTTGATCGAAAACGAGTAATTAAAGAAGGCCAGACTGCATGTCTATTTTTATAGTCTGGTCTAACTTTTCCATAAGGAACAAGAAGCTATCCGTACTTGGCGTAGATTTAGTAAACGTCTTTCCCTCCCGTTAGTTCATCTTCGAGTTTATCCGCCTCACGCCCGATCTCGAATAAAACCAAACGTACCTCATCGTAAGTACAGAGATCGTAGCGGACAGAAGCAATCATTTCAAGCATTTCTTCCTCCTCTTCGGTCACCACCAGTTTAGCGTAGATAAATTTATTATTTCGCTTCAGCAGATCCTTTAAATCTACGGTCGTACCTTTAAGGGCTACCACTTTAGAATTGAAGGTTAGGAAAACCCCCTGCTCGTCGTTGCGAAGGAAGCAGCGTACGTTTTGGTAACGCTTCCCCTCATCAAGAGGCAAGGTCAGAATGACACTTTCGTCGGTGTAGTCGGTATATTTTCCATCAATTTCCTCGGCGAGGTTTCTGAGATAATACTTAATGTGTTTGTCGGTAGTCATGGTATTTTTAGTTGTGTGCGTTGGCTTTAATCCTTTTTGAACGAAGCTTATGAAAAGGTACCGTATCAAGTTATCAATACTAGCCTATTTTTCATATTTTATTTACAATATATTAATAGG
>CAZNAK010000219.1:3571-4765 GCA_964570645.1 uncultured Cytophagales bacterium
AATTTTAAGCAACAGAACTTTCTCTTCGTAACTTTTCGGGATAGTCTCAATGTATCCGTTTTGGATAAAGTGATTGCTTGGCTACTCGAACTTCAAGACTCACAAAATGATGAAAGATAATTTTAAAGAACAACTGCAAAAAAACACGCTTGGTATCGCTTTACTGATGCTACCATTTCTATTGATTCCTCTTTTTGCGGAGCAACTCCCCGACCGCGTTCCTGTACAGTGGAACGAATACGGCGAACCCGATGCATGTGCCAGTAAATGGTTTGCTCTGCTATTCCTTCCTATTTTGAACATCGGGATTTTTGCGTTAGTACATTTCTTGCCACGCCTCAGCCCACCTAAAAAAAGGCAAAGAAAGTCACCTCAAAACGCTCGTAACCTTAAACACTGGAAGCGCGCTGTTCATGGATTTTATTTGGCTTTTAATGATCTTGGCAGGCATGGGCGTGGCGTTTTCTATGTCCAAGGCTGTGCTGAGCAGAGTATTAGTACTCTTTGCCTTTATGGGTAAAGTCCGTCTAAATCATTTTGTAGGCCTGCGTACTCCGCGTACCTTAGCAGGCGAATCGGTTTGGCGAAAGTCACATCGTCTAATAGGGCACCTCTGGGTGTTTGGCTTGCTGATGCTGCTGCCCGTAATCTGGCTCTTCCCTACACCTGCGGACTTTTGGGCTTTTATGGGCCTTACAGCTATTATTATTATTATCAAAAGCATACTAACTGGTTTGCATCCACCTAAAGTTTGTCAGTTTTATCACGCTTTCTAGGTCATTTTGCCAACTTTGTATTGCCTTTATTAAACAGGCTTCGACCTCCTCTAAAGTTCCAAAGATACGATTTGCGGTCGCCTTGCGTAATTCCCCAAAAAAGCGTTCCACAGGGTTAAGTTCGGGGCAATAGGGAGGCAACTTGAGCAGAGTGATGTTTTCGGGACAACAATCGGCTTGATGTACACTTGCCCCATGATATACCTTGCATAAAGCGCCCCTGTTTGCGGGCAGAGCGCCGTATAAAGCCACCCCCAATCATACCCAATTTTGAGTGAAAGCTGCGGTCTGCTGCCTGCTCGCCCCCAGCATTTTTTTTGATTTGTTCGTGTACCAAATCGCATTTCGTCCTCAAAAAAACCATTTTGGCTGGGTGCTTTGCGTTAAGACTGCTTTGGTTTTGAGATAACGAAGAAAG
>CAZNAK010000220.1:0-4690 GCA_964570645.1 uncultured Cytophagales bacterium
AAGCGGGGCAGAAAGTCCGTTTAGCGTTACGCCGTCGGTGGAAGTGTTGTTGATGATAAGATTATTGATTGCAAATGTACCGTTTCCTGATACCGCTTGGGCTGTATTTCCCGAAAGTATTAAGCGCTCGCCAGCGACTGCGGTATTTAGGTTATCCGCCACTAGCGCACCCCGAACGGTGACATTCCCCCGAACTTCAAAGCCTGTGCCTTCGCCGCGTTGTGTGTTGGAAGCTCCATCGTAGGAAGTGTTGGTCAAAGTAGAACCCGTTTCAACAATTAGGTCTCCTAAGATAAGCATCGGCTGTGCGTTGGTGTTGTTATGATAAACCTTAACGGTTCCTGTGCCTTGCGTACCGACTTCAAAGTTCCCCTTTACCGTTGTAAAGCCTCCACTCGTACCCGTAAATGCTTCTGAAAATGTGTCACCGTCATATGCACCGTTATTACTGATAAAGTAAAGGTTAGGATAAAACATATTCACTGCGACCGTAGAAAGTGTCTGTCCCTCATATTGAAAATACCAGCTTGCCGTAGCAGGGATATTGCTGATACCTGCCTCGTATTGATTGCTCCAAGCCGCCAGCCCTGAGTTATTGGTTTTAATGTATGTGCCTGCTGCGCCGAGTAGCCACGTTGCCCCATTAAAAGCAACCGTTGTGGAAGAATTATCTCGATATGTACCTAAAACCTGAAAATCAACACCTGTTCCATCGTCAAATTCAAGTGTGTGATCGTCCAAAATAAGCGTCCCGCCCAAGTTTATGGTCGTTTGGTCGATGGCATCTGCGCCTGTTAGGTCTCCCATAATGGTGACGATGGTCGCGTTAGCGATCAAAATTTCATCTGAATTACTGAAGTTCGGGACGAAACATGAGGGAAAATACGTTCCTCCTGAGGTCGTGGCGACTTCCCAAGTGCTTATTTCGTTCCAACTTCCTGTCTGTCGCGACCGAAAATAACGGCCAAGATCAATGCTGTACTGGGCGGCATCCGAAGCTATCGAACATCCGCTTTCGGTGACATTGCAATACAACTGATAGCCATCCACGCCGCTTGTATTTCCTGATAGGGTAAGTTGGTTGGTCGTTTCGCCTACCACGGTTGCCTCGTTTAGTGTCGCCGAAGGAACCGCTGTCCATCCTGTTGCTGTCCCATCATGATAAAACCATTGATAAGAAAGCGTACCCGCCCCGCCTGCGGTTGCTGTTACGGTAAAAGTTGCCGAGCAGGAAGTTTGGTCGCTTGGGTTAGTTGAAATGGTTGGGGGAGGAGTGGAGGAGACGGTGTGAGAACCAAGGTCTGTGGTCGACTCTGTGCCGTTGTGCGTCCATTCAGAAGCTGTGTAAGTGTTAGGGCCAGTTACATTGGCGTTTCGTATTGACGTGTAGCCTTTTGCTCCCGTAGCTTCGTGCCACTCGTCAAGTTGCGTGCTGTTTTTGAAAAGGTTTAATTCATCGTTAGCATTGATACCATTCGTTGAGGCAATATCATCGTAGCCCGTAAAGGCAGTGTTCAAGTCTGCCGTTGAGCCATATCCGATAACCAGAACGTCACCATCTGCCAGGTCAACGCCTGCTGAATTCAAGGTGTAATCATACACTACGCTAAAACCTCCGCCAATATCACCTCGTCGCCTGATTTGATAATCAGCTAGTTGTGTAACGGTTACGGTTACTCCTGTACCATTGTAGATTTCGATAAAACCTGCCGTTCCGCCGTTTTGATCAAAAACCTCTGAGATGATCAAGTCACTAAACACACTACCACACGTACCGCTTTCGGCCAATGGGGTAAAATCCGTTGCTGTGGTTTCATCACATCCTGACTCGGTTACGGTAATTACTCCTGTTGTAGCTCCACTAGGTACTTCTGCAACCAACTGTGTCGCACTCTGAGATACTATGGTAGCAGGTGTGGCTCCAAAACTCACCGTAGAAGCTCCCGTAAAGCCTGCTCCTGTAAGGGTGACGTGTGTACCTACGGGGCCTGACTCCGGGGCGAAAGAGGTGATGGAGTGGGGGCAGGCGGCAGTGGGTATTCCATTTAGCTCAAAATTATCAAATCCAGCGTATCCATTTGCTCCATTATTTCTGATGGATAGTACCAAGTGTATGGAGTTGACTGTGTTTGGAACTGAGATGCTTATGCTGCCACTTGCATTTTCTGGGTCAATCCCCCCATCAAGTAAATACACCTGTCCCTGCCCTAGACCATCATAAAAAACCTCGTAATAAACGTCATCATTAGCTGCATTGTAGCCTTGAATGTCGTAATCAAAGCTGAGAGAGACGGTGGTATAAGTTGAAATATCAATCGTACTGAATGTGATATTGGCAAACCCAGCTGTTCCGTTATCGCCCTCATCGCTGAGATCATTCTCAAATAGAATGTTTCCAGAGAAGTCGGCATTTCCACTAAATACATCGACATCTGAGCCGTTTGCATCGAGCAGAGGGTTATCAACACCAAAATACCCATCAGTGTTGTTATCAAAAAAAGCTACATCAGAGCTATATGACCATGTTGGAGTACCTCCATCAAAGTTTTGTATGGCAATTTGTGCCTGACCTGTTATGGCAGAAACGACCATAATCGCAACTAAGAATAAATATTTTTGCATATTGGAGAGAGTTACTAAAAACGCTACTTTATAATATCGAAGGCTACCTGTTAGGTTCTCGAGTAAACCTCTTAGGAATGTAAACAAAAGGTTTTTACTTCAAAAACTAAGGTAAGGGATTACAGTATAACATACACTTCTAACGTGTTATTAAATTATGAACTTTAAACGGATTACTTGGTACTTTTTGAAGGTCAAGGAATTGTGAATTATTTATGCGATCTTTGTGGTTTAAATATAAACCCACCTATGAATCCTTTTGCCCGCCTCGGACTCTCCGAACCCATTTTACGCGTCATTGAAGAGCTTGGTTTTGAAGAACCTAGTGAAATTCAAGCCCGCGCTGTCCCCCAACTACTCACCGACGAACGTGACTTTATTGGCCTTGCCCAAACAGGAACGGGAAAAACGGCTGCTTTCGGTTGGCCGCTGCTCGAACGCATTGACGTTTCCCAAAACTATACACAAGCCCTCATTCTTTCGCCCACACGCGAGTTAAGTCTCCAGATTACCAAAGAGTTAGAAATTTTTGGAAAGTACTACCCTAAAGTCAATACGCTTACCGTTTACGGCGGGTCGTCCATTCAGGAGCAGATTCGGGCACTCAAAAAGCCGCAGCACATCGTAATTGCAACCCCCGGACGACTGATTGATCTGATTAAAAAGCGTGCTGTCAAGCTAAATCAAATTCGTTTTTTGGTACTCGATGAAGCCGATGAGATGCTTAACATGGGTTTCAAAGAGGAACTCGACGAAATCTTACAGTTCACGCCCGACAGCAAACAGACCTGGCTTTTTTCGGCAACGATGGCAAAAGACATCCGTCGTATCGTGGATACGTACATGGATAAGCCGTTTGAGGTACGAACAAACACCAAAAACGAGGTAAATACCAACATCGAACACCAGTTTGCGCTCGTCAAAAATCCCGATAAAGCCGAAGCCCTGATGCGGTTTATGGATGTACAGCCTGACTTGCGTGGCGTAGTTTTTTGTCGGACAAGGCGCGAAACGCAAGCGTTAGCCGAGGAGCTTCTTCGCCGTGACTATAAAGCCGATGCCATTCATGGAGATCTTCCGCAAAGTCAGCGTGAACGGGTGATGGGCCGCTTCCGAGACAACGATATTCAGGTGTTGATTGCGACTGACGTAGCAGCAAGGGGCATTGATGTCAACGACCTCACACACGTTTTTAATTTCAATATTCCCGATGATTTTGCTTACTACACCCACCGAAGTGGACGCACAGCACGGGCGGGAAAAAAAGGGATTTCGATTTCGTTTTTGGGACGACGCAACCAAGGCAAGCTAGACCGCATGGGGCGCGAACTCGGCATTGAGTTTACCCAAGTCGAAGTTCCCAATACTGAGGATGTGATGGTACAACGCCTTGAGCATTGGGCAAAACGTATCGTTAACGAAAAACCTAAGGGTAAAGTCACGCCAGAGTTATTTTTGCAGATTAGTCGGCACTTTGAAGACCTTACGCCTACCGAGTTTTTACTCAAAATTATGTCTGTGGAGATTGATAACCTCAAACTGGGTGTCGATAAAGATCTGAACGATCGGAAGCAGGGTAAAAAATCCTCTTCGCAGTCAAACTCAAAGCCAAGGTCTAAACGAAAGTTCGATAAACCTCGCTCGGAAACTCCTCAGAAACGGGGGGACTTCTCGAAACGTAAGCGAAATCGGAACCGAAAGAAACGCCGATAGTTTTGTGGAATTTGCATAATCGCTGCATCTTTCCAGAGTAAAAAAACTAAAATCCCAATGGAAAGACTTAAAAAGTACAACCAACGCTTACTCGCAGTTATCGGAACGCTAATTTTGGGAGTTCTAGCGGTTAGTTTGTTGATCGTTGGTATTACAGTTATTGCCGAGTGGGCTAGCAGCTTTGACGACGATGCAGATATCTCCATTACAGTGGATACGAAGGAAAAGGATACTCAAAAACCGAAACTCCGCGATCAGCAGCTTTCTTTCGATGAGCGAATCGTCCTGATTGATACGCTCAAACAGCGTTACCTTATTCCTGTCTCGCAGGTAAATCTGGAGCAGGTAGAGGAGC
>CAZNAK010000221.1:0-4677 GCA_964570645.1 uncultured Cytophagales bacterium
GTACTGCCTCGTAACCATTGTTTACGCCGTATTTGGTTACTTGAATATGCCCCGAAATACTAACCAGTTTTTCAAGAATACGGCCTTGAAAGCCCTCGAAGATAGAATAAGAAATAAGCATCACGGCAAGCCCCAACGCGATGCTTCCAATGGCAATTTTAGATACCGCGCCAAAAAAAGAGTTCGCAGGCTGTCTTTCGAGCCGTGCCGCGATATAACGAGAAAAATTCACGGGCGTAAGATAAAAAGTAAGACAAAAAGCACCAATAGCAGTATGGCTATGGCTTGCTGGGTGCGGCTAAACTGCTGAAATTTATGACCACAAATAGGGCATTTCTTCTCTTTTCGCTCGATCTGCATGGCACATTGTGGACATTCTTTTGTTTTAGACATAGGACAAAGGTAAAACTATCAAGCTTAAATTGTTTTTTATGGGCGCTTTTCATTTTCTTCGTATCATGATTTTTCGCGCATTAAGCTTACTACCTCTATTTTTTTCTTTTATTACTGGGCTTTGGGCACAAACACAATGGGCTAGTTCCGTAGTTGAAGCCTCTTCCTCTTACTACGATCCCAGAGTTCCGAAAAGCTATGCCCCTGAGCAAGCCCTCGGAATGCCTAATAAGCTCCCTTCGACGGGGTTTAGTTCCTGTGTTTGGTCGCCTGCGCTTCAGGATAACGATACGCCTGAATTTATCTGGGTAGCCTTTGATAGACCTATGAAAATCCGTCAGGTAGCTATCGGGGAAAGCTTTCATCCGGGTAGCATCAGCGAAATATTCGTTTATAGCATTGATAATGAGCAGTATAGACTGTATTACAATCCTGCACCAAAGCCCATAGAGGAAGCGGGGCGAATGTTCTCCATCGTTTTGGATCAACTAACCCCCTACGAAGTCGCATCCGTAAAAATCGTTATGCATACAAATGCAGTTACAGGCTGGAATCATATTGATGCTATCGCGATTTCTTCCGAACCCGAACTTATTGAGGCTAAAATCAACCTTGATCCTAGCCTCACGACAGAAGATTTAGTAATTGAGTCACTCCCTAAAAGTATCAATTCTCCTCATGACGAAGTACTTCCTGTCCTGAGTCCCGATGGAAAAACGCTGTATTTTGATCGGAAAAATCATCCTGACAACATGATGTCCCTCGGAGATGTGACCAAGCCTAACGACGATATTTGGAGAAGCCAAAAAAAGGTTGACGGAACTTGGGGAAAGCCCGAAAGAATGCCCGCGCCCCTCAATAACGGCGGACCAAACTACGTCTGTTCGGTTAGCGAAGACGGAAAACGGCTGCTTTTAGGAAATAAGTACCTCACAAACGGGAACATGAGTGGCGGCGTGTCGCTGTCTTACTTTGAAGATGGTCGCTGGGCCTTTCCCGAGGCCTTAAACATCGACGGATATGAAAACCTCAATGCCAGCAGTGATTTCAATTTAGTAGGTGATATCCTGCTGCTCTCCATACAAAAGCAGGATACCTACGGGCAGCGTGACTTGTACGTGAGCTTTTGGAACGACTCTTTGTATGTTTGGACAAAGCCGCTTAACCTCGGAACGGACATCAACACGGCAGGAACAGAACTTACGCCTTTTCTGGCACAGGATACACGAACGTTGTTTTTTGCGTCTAATGGGCACAGTGGTTACGGAAGTACAGACATATTTAAAGCAGAGCGACTTGACGATAGCTGGACGAGCTGGTCTCGCTCTATGAATCTGGGTGAACCACTTAACTCGCCAGAGTGGGATGCCTCATTTTCGTTAGATGCGGAGGGAAAGTACGCGTACATCAACTCCTTTAGAAATGGAAATAGAAATGCCGACATTTTCCGTGTGAAATTAGCGGGAAGGCTCGCGATGGCGAATTTTGAGGGGAAAGCACTCGATGCACAAACAGATGAACCTTTACAAGCTAAGGTTAATTTAGATGACTTTGTGACTACAACTAACGAAAATGGCATCTTTACGCTTTCAAAAGTGAAAGGCAAAAAGCTAACAATCTCTGCAAAAGGATATTTACCCCTCCATTTGAGTCCAAAAGGTAAATTACCTACGATATTTCGATTGCAGCCACTTAAAGTTGGGGAGACGGTAACCCTAGAAGACGTTCGCTTTGAACGCGGTAAAGCCGAAATTTTAAAATCCTCCTATGCTGAACTAAGTGAGGTACTAAGTCTTATGGAAGAAAACCCAAGCCTGAAAATTCGTGTGGCGGGACATACAGACATTGAGGGGTCACCTATCAAGAATATGAAGCTCTCCGAAATGCGCGTGGAGGCAATTAAATCTTTTTTGATCGATGGAGGAATAGTCGCTGACCGCATTGAAGTAAAACCCTATGGTGCGACCCGCCCGATTACCCGCGCCCGCGATGAGGCAAGCAAGCGCAAGAATCGTCGTGTCGAATTTGAAGTTTTAGCGTTTTAATGCACTACACGTGAGCGTCCTCTTTGAGGGACATTGCGAATACAAAAAGCATCGCTAACCTCTTAAACCTAATTTTTTCACGATAGATTCACATTTTTAGCGACGATATAAAAATAACTCTACGCCTACTATCACTTTCATTTATCTAACTTTTTTAACCATGCGCAAAGCACCATTTCTACTTCTTATACCGCTCCTGCTGGCTACAAGCTGTATGAAACCAGACACCCTACCGCCATTGGCGACCACAGGAGAAAATACCTTTGGCTGTTCAAAGCAATAACTCAGAAGTAGGGGGGTGACTTTGCTATAAACGTTGCACCTATTCAGCAAGGAAACTTGAATATTGTCTATTTCAGTAGAAGCGAAAAGATTGTTGCAGGAATGTTTGACTTCATTTCGATTTCACGAGATTGCCAAGATACAAACCTATGTAACCAATGGTCGCTATTAACCATCTTCGAGAAGATGCTGAGGATACCAAAGCGAAAATACTCTACCTATATAACATGAGTAAAGAGTTAATTTCGTAGTTTCACGTTATGAACATCGAAATCCTTGATTTAAAGTTTTTAGATACGGATGAGTCTATCGCGGCTTTTCTTTTGCCTACGGGCGATACGTACGCACTCATCGAGTCAGGACCGCATTCTACCTTTCCGCACTTGGAAGCGGCACTCAAAGAACGCGGAGTTTCTCTGTCACAAGTCAGTCATGTTTTTCTGACGCACATTCACTTTGACCACGCGGGGGCAGCCTGGGCATTAGCCAAAGAGGGAGCGCAAATTTTTGTTCATCCGTTCGGGTACAAGCACATGGCACAGCCCGAAAAGCTCTACAACTCCGCTGCCAGAATTTACGGTGATGATGGAACGACTCTGGGGAGCGATGCACCCCATTGACGAAAAAAAGTTGACCGCTGTTTCCCATAACGAAGAGATTTCAGCTAACGGGATCGCGTTTCGTGCCTTACACACCCCAGGCCATGCGTCACATCATATCGCATGGCAAGTAGGAGATGTGATCTTTGCCGGTGATGTAGCGGGTGTTAAGATCGGGAACGGCCCCGTTGTTCCGCCGTGTCCACCACCTGATATTAATGTAGAACATTGGCAAAACTCCATTCAGATACTTCGTGAGGCAAAAGCGGAAAAGTTCTACCTGACGCACTTCGGTGAGGTTACGGATATTGACAAACATCTCACGGAGTTAAACGAAAACCTTCTGGATTGGGCAAATTGGATGCGTCCGCACTTTGAGAAAGAAACGCCACCTGCGGGGGTAACGCCTACTTTTCAAGCCTACACACGCCAACAGCTAGAAGAGGCAGGTGTTTCTGCCGAAGATCAGGATAAGTACGAGAAAGCAAACCCCACCTGGATGAGTGTGGCGGGTTTATTGCGCTACTGGAAAAAACATTCACCTAAAAACGACTAAAACCAATAATGAAAAAGTTCCTTTTATTTTTCGCTTTTGCGACGCTTCTCGGCTTTACCTCCTGTTCCGACGACGAAGAAGAGCTTCCTCCTACACCAAGTGAACTCATCACAGCTAATGTATGGGTGGTGGAGTTCTCAGCTGTAGAAATTCAGGTACTCACAGAGACCTTTGGCGATACGCTCGGATTGTTAGATGGTTTTGAGCGAACCACTCTCCAATTTGATCAAGACGGAACGCTTGAAATCGTGAATACGGGAACGGGAGATCGAGAATTTGGTACATGGGCGTTTTTAAATAACGACACTGAAATCCGCTTTTCTGGGCTGATTACCGATGAGGAAACTGATGGTTTAGAAGGTTTTGAGCTTAGCGAAGAGCAGATCATGGCATTACAAACATTTACGGTAAGTGAGCTTACCGCAATACGCTTAGCCATCGAAAATGAAAATGAGATTGCCGTAGAGTTACCCGATATTCCCATTCCCGTCCCCGTAACGATACGCTTAAACATTTCGCTTGTCCCTGAAATGTAAGCCTTTTGCAACCATAGAATAAGCAAACCCGGTTTTACTTTAGCTGCCATGAAATCTAGTCCTAGTTCCTCTTTTCTGAATATCCTTCTTAACATTATTATCCCTGTCATTATCCTTAATAAGTTTAATGAACAACTTGGTGCAACTTGGGCGTTAGTCTTGGCCTTGGCTTTTCCTATCGGATACGGGCTTTACGAGCTTGCAACGGAGAAAAAGGTAAACTCGATTTCAGTGATTGGCT
Organism: uncultured Cytophagales bacterium; assembly: GCA_964570645.1. GTDB lineage: Bacteria > Bacteroidota > Bacteroidia > Cytophagales > Bernardetiaceae > DAISIL01. The sequence goes on from CAZNAK010000221.1 coordinate 4,653, forward strand.
TGGTCAGTATTTTGTTAACAGGCGC
>CAZNAK010000222.1:0-1888 GCA_964570645.1 uncultured Cytophagales bacterium
GATGATTCTCCTCCGCCGATAACTCATTATTGAGGTAAGCCGATAGCTCCTCTGCGGTGGGAGGCGGGGTGGAGTCGTTACCAAATAAATTTCGATATGTATTTTTTTCTTTCATTAATAACGTATTGCGATCACGACGGCGATTAACATAGGGAGTACGCCCATCCATTTTTTAAGGTTGCGCCGTCCGTTTTGGATATAGCTTTTGACTTGTTTGTTGGTAAATCCCGTTAGCTCCTCGATCTCTTTGTAAGACTTTTCTTGTAGGAAGAACAGCTCAATGCAACGTTTTTGTTCTGCTCCAAGCTGGCTGATTCCTGCTTCAAGTTGTGTCAGTTGGGCTTCCTGCTGCTTGCCTTCCTGTTCTTCAAAAGGATGCTCAGAAGGCTCCCATTCCACATCGTCGAGGGAGGTCGTTGTATGTTTTTGTTTTCGGAGGATCATCAGGCAATGATTTCGTGCGACCTGATGCAACCATCCCCGAAAGTGCTGAATCTCGTACTTTTTGAGATCGGTGAGAAGCTTTTCAAAGATTTGGATCACAGCGTCCTCGGCGGCAGAATGCTCTTTGAGGTACTTGAAACAAACCCCAAAAATCCAGTGCGTATAACGCTCAAAAAGTTCCCCGACCAGCTCTGCATCCTCAGTCTCCTTGTACGCTGCCACGATCTCAAGGTCGCTAAGTGCATGGGTATCCTGAGGTTTGGAACGATTGAGGCGAAAAATCATACGTGTAAAGTAGCCTTTTCAAAGTAAAACGCGGGAATATACAGGAAAATTCCGAGTTAGGGAAAAGAAAAGTGTGCACAGACCATCTGAGTAAAAGTAAAACAGGAATATCAAAAATATTTGTATAAACTTAATAAAAACTATGTAAAAAAGTATATATTTAGTGATCATTATTCATGATAGCTTATTATATCAGATAAACTATTGAATTACAGCAACTTTAATACAAGAAAATAGAATGAATATTACGTAGATTACGGTGGCGTGGAGTACCCATACGAGCAACTTGTCATTTACGTAAGTTACCTTGAAAAGGTATGGAAGAATGTTGAAGATAACCCAAAAAGAGCGTTGGAAATCGGTTTTGGCTCCTCAATAGCTGACATGAAATTTCTCACCAAGAGAAGGTTTTCAGTACATGGGCTAGAAGTTTCTGAAAATGCAGTGAAAAATAGTTTGAAAAAAAGTGAGAAAGAGTCTATCAATCTAGAGAGTATCACTATGTTCCGAAGATGAGGGTTATGGTGATGAAATTCTACGAAGACCCGAACGAACTAAACGATCTATACCGTCTTTTCTTTGATGATATGCGGGTGACAGAACTAAAATAGAACATCCTTGATGCACCTAATGCCTATTGGATTGTTACGGCTAAGAACAGATAGCCATTGCTTTCGCTTCCACAGTTAACAGTTAATGACCTTTGATATTTACTTATTGAATTATGTTATGCGCTAATAAAATACTCTCTATTTATGCGTAAAGCCTTTTAAGATCTTTTATTCCATGGACATACCAAAGTTTTGAGTTAAGAATGAGTCACTGTAGGTTGATTCCCGAAATACGTTCTTGGAATAACCCCTTTAGAAGATTACTTTTGAAAGGTTACCAAAAATAAATACACCGTGAAGATTTTGAAAAGACTGGGTTTTGGAATCCTATTTTTGCTTGTGGTATTTGCCATCTTGAGTACGATACCTAGCTATCGCCATCTGCCAGAGGCCATATTTTACAACTTCGCTGATATTGATGACTACCAAATATTTGATAACCGAACAGTAAGAACAGGGACATACCAGCCATGGAAGAAGTCCAAGGCCGACAAAACGCTTTCCGAGGCAAATCTCACCAAAATAGAAAAGTATCAGACCGTCGCTTT
>CAZNAK010000222.1:1898-4665 GCA_964570645.1 uncultured Cytophagales bacterium
CGCTTTTTTAGTAGTGCAAGATAGTACGATCCAGTATGAGCGTTATTGGGATGGTTACAGCGAATCGTCTTTATCTAACTCATTTTCTATGGCAAAAAGCGTGGTTTCTCTGCTTATTGGTGTTGCCATTGATGAGGGAGCCATCAAAAGCGTCAATCAAAAGGTAGGGGACTTTCTTCCGCAGTACAAAGAGGGAGCTAATGCACAGCTTACCATTCGTCACCTACTCACCATGAGTGCTGGACTGAACTGGGACGAGAGTTACGCTAGTCCTCTATCCATGACCACGGCGGCTTACTACGGCGACAATCTCGAAAAACTAATGCAGGAGATGGAAGTCGTCACTACACCTGGTCAGAAAACCAATTATCAGAGTGGAAGTACACAAGTTTTGGCACAAATTCTAAAAAAAGCAACTGGCAAAAGCCTCGCAGCATACGCTTCCGAAAAGCTCTGGAAGCCACTAGGTGCACAACATGATGCCCTTTGGTCACTGGATCAGGAGGGGGGAGATGAGAAGGCATATTGTTGCTTTAATAGCAATGCCCGTGATTTTGCGCGTTTGGGGCAGCTCGTACTGCAAGAGGGAAACTGGGAAGGGCAGCAACTTATCTCGTCAGCGTACATCAAAGAAGCTACTACGCCTGCCACTGACCTTGAAGCCCAAATCGACGAAAGTCAAAATGATTATTACGGTTACCAGTTTTGGTACTTGGAACACAAAGGGCATAAGGTCGCTTATATGCGGGGCATTTTGGGGCAGTATATCTTCATCATTCCTGATAAAAATGCCGTAGTAGTGCGCCTGGGACACAAAAGAGATAAAGAAAAAGGAGCGTATTTTGCACCAAAGGACGCTTTTACTTACGTGGATGTCGCCCTAGAGATTTTGGAGTAAAAAAAAGAAGTGCGTTTTATAACCTTATATTTTACGATGAAAAAGCGATATTGGATATGGCTCCTTACCCTCATGACAACGACAGTGGCCTCGGCACAGTCGTTTATGGAAGGCACCGTTCAGGAGTTTGGGACAGGCGCACTGCTTTCGGAGGTGCAGACGGTAGTGATCTACAAAAATGATACGCTCTGGAACGCTTACACCGACTCGGCTGGGCGGTATCGCATCCGTTTTCAGCGCAACGCCGACCTTTACATTCTTAAAGAAGGATACGAGGCGCACTATTATCGTCTTTCGCGTAAAAGCCGCCCTCGTCAAAAACTCATTTTACAGCGCGGGATGAGCGGCTTATTAGATTCTCTACAACTTGGTTTTACCGTCGGAGCAGGTGACTTGCTGCAAAGCCGAGAACAGCTTTATCCGTCTTGGGGAGATATAACGCGACTTCCGCAGAGACAGTTTTCTACCCCGCAGTCGGCGTGGCAAGGGCAGTTTTCGGGGCTTCGGGTGCAGGCAACCACAGGAGAACTAGACGCTAATTTCCGCCTACGAATTAGAGGGGAGCGCACCGTTTGGGCATTTGGGGATCCGCTTCTGGTGGTTGACGGGCTTCCGATATGGCAGACCCCGGTCGCACTGCCCGACAATGCGATGACAAACCCCTTACTATTTTTTCCTACGGACGCTTTTACGCAAGTGGACATAATTAAAGACGGACTTTCCGCATACGGCGCACGGGGCGCGAACGGCGTAATTTCGCTTTCAACTCACCCTGAGGACGTACCTTTTGGGACACGCTTTCATGCAAGCTATCGAGCGGGAATAACAAGACCGACAGTGCGTGCCAATATGCTTTCAGCGGCGGAGTTTGATGCACTTTTTGTCGAAACGCTGGAAAACTCAGGAGCAGACGAAGCGCAGATTCTTTTCCAGAAGCAACGCAGTAATGTCAATGACTCTACGGAGGCAGGGTGGGCAAGTTTACCGTATCGGACGGGCTTTTTTCAACAGGCAAGTGTCGGCGTTTCACAACGGGATTCTACGGGATATCGGCTGGCAGAGGTAAGCTTCCGACGCGAAGGCTCTCATGTTATTTTTCACCGTCAGCAACGCCTACACGCACGGGTCCAAACGCAAGATCAGATCACGCCTCGGTTTTCTTTACGCACAAACCTTGGTGCAACAGTACTAGAAACCGACCGTCTTGACGCGATCAAAAACCCGTTGCTACTCATCACTCAGATTCCTTCCAACCTCGCCTACGACCCCGAAACGAGCGAACCTAATACCTTGAACCGCAATTATAACACGCTTCTAGAGGATGAGGGCACACAAAATCAACGGCGCGTGGTACGGATCATTAATACAAGCCGTGCCGAATACCGCATTTCAGACTGGCTTTTGGCAGCACTAGAAGCGGGCTTTGACTTTACCCGTCAGCGTGAAGAGGTTTCGCATGATCCTAGCACGATTCGCGGGGGCACAGAGGGTTTGGAGTACCAACGAAAGGTACAGGCGGCAACAGCACGAGGCGGCTTTCTGCTTTTCGGAACACAAAACTTTAAGAAACATACGTTCCGCTATACAACCCGTGCCGACTATCAGTACTACGACCTTGACACCTATCAAATACGTACGAGCCGTTCAACCAACACGCCACTTGAACAAGCAGAAAGGTATGCCTTTGGCGGATTCAATACCAACGTACATTATGATTTTGACCGTCGGTATTTACTTCAAGCTAATTACCGCTACGAGCGAGCAACGACCTTTGGCAGACAAAATCCGTGGCAAGGCTTTGGGTCTCTCGCTGTGGGCTGGACGGTTTCGCATGAGGCGTTTTTTCAGCAAATCATTGATAAGGTAAGC
>CAZNAK010000223.1:0-4629 GCA_964570645.1 uncultured Cytophagales bacterium
AATTTCAGGGTTAGGAAGAGAGCTTCCTATCAAAACTTATCGTAATAAAGTCTAAACTTTGTACAGTTTTCCGAAGACGCAAAATTTATGCTCAAAGACCGCTTAAAAATGATGCAAAATTTGGAGGAGTTTAAAAAATATAGTGCTGCCGTCTCCAAATCCGTTACCGGAATGCTTGAAGAGCCTGTAATTGAAAAACTTGATCAGATAAAAGCACCTACGCTAGTTTTATTCGGCGCACAGGACGCGCTGATCCCTAACCGTTTTCTACACAAGGAGCTTATACTGGATAACTTGTTGAAGGACGCAGAAGAAAAGTTTTCAGACGTTCGTACTTCCCTCATTCCTGGAGGCGGACATTTTGTAAACTTTGAAAAGGCAAAAACAGTCAACGAAGAAATAAAGAAGTTTGTAAGGTAGTTTATCGTAGAGTCCTACATCACTATCCTTTTCCACTGTTCGCCTTTGTAATAGTTTTTCGCATCCTTACCAATACTTTACTGTTCGTGTTTTATATCCTTTAAGCGTCATCGGTGGAATACCGACAACGGCGTAGTTCATGTGTCGGTACCGCCCCGCTTTAGCGCAAGCGTACACGAAGTAATGCTTATACTTATCGTTTTGTCAGCGTCCGCTGATTTGTCGCTCTCAGTAAATTATCCAACGCAAGCTGTCAACGAAGAGATTTTGGTCGTCGGCACACAAGCGAAACTAGATTTGAGTGGGCTACCTGCGGGAATTTACTTCATCGAAGTCGTCAGCGCAGGAGGCAGTTGAAGGTGGTGAAGGAATAGTACCACATCTTCAGACTACAAAAGTTTTGGAAACTTTTGTAGTCTGAAGGAGGTTTCAAGAAGCCTTACTGCGGGCTTCTTACGTTTATCCGATTACCTCACAGCGTGCCGCTTCTACGTCTCGTTCCACGTCTTTATATTTCACATTTCTGACTGTTCCGTCTGAGTAGCGCACTTTCACACGATCGTTCCGCTTGTATTTCTTGTTCACACGGCGCGGTTGTGGCTTCGGACGGCTTTTCTTTTGACCTTCCCCTGCTCTCGTTCCTTCGTCGCCACTACGGTTAGTTTGTAACACTTGCTGTCTGGCTCGGCGTTCGGCTTCACGGCGTGCGCGATCGGCCTCTTTGACTTCCGTCTCCGACATCGCGCGGACGTTCATTCGAGTTAGTAACTTCGATACGTCTTCGTTTACCAAAGCCAAGAACTCTTTAAACAAGTTGAAGCCTTCAAATTTGTAGATCAAAAGCGGATCTTTTTGTTCTATTGTCGCCAGATTAACCTGTGTGCGGAGGTCGTCCATCTCGCGGAGGTGGTCTTTCCAGAGGTCATCAATAATGGCTAGGACAACCGCCTGCTCCATTGCCAGAGGCACGTTCGCGCCTTTTTTCTCGACCGTATCCGTGATGTCTAGCTCTACAAGAACGTTCATCTCCGTGAACGGCAAAAACATTTTATCCTCAATGGTATTGACGATGATGTAATATTCCTGCTCCTCGTAGCGATATTGTACATTCACGCGCCCTTGTGGAGCGTTCTGTACCTCATTTTTCCACCAGTTCGCAAATTTGTAAGCAATTTCTTCTCCGAATTTATTTTTGTTGAGGTAGTTTTGGTAAGCTTCTTCGTAAAGCTGATTCGTAAGTTCTTCGGCGGACTTTCCACTCAATTCATTCTGAGAAATTTTGGTTTCATAGCTTAGTAGCCGTTCAACATCTACTCTAAAACCCTCATAGTCGTCCTTCTGATTGAGGGCAATCGACTCGGCAACATCATAAAAGATGTTCATAATATCGAGCTTCAGGCGATCTCCGTACAAAGCATGGCGACGACGTTTGTAGGTTACCTCACGCTGCGAGTTCATCACGTCATCAAACTCCAAAAGTCGCTTACGGATACTAAAGTTATTCTCTTCAACTTTCTTTTGCGCGCGTTCGATGGAACTCGTAATAAATGAGTGTTCAATTACTTCGCCTTCTTCTGCCCCGAGCCGATCCATGATTTTGGCCACACGCTCTGAGCCAAACATACGCATCAGTTTATCGTCCAGACTGACAAAAAACTGCGATGTTCCCACATCACCTTGACGACCCGAACGCCCCCGTAACTGCCGATCCACCCGACGTGAGTCATGGCGTTCTGTACCGATGATTGCCAAACCACCCGCCTCCTTGGCCGCTGGCGCAAGTTTAATATCTGTACCCCGACCTGCCATGTTAGTCGCAATCGTTACAGCACCAGACTCCCCTGCCTGTGCCACAATCTCGGCTTCACGAGCGTGCTGCTTGGCGTTAAGCACTTCGTGGGGGATTTTCTGCTGCGTCAGGATTTTATCCAGTAACTCCGAGGTATCTACGGTAGCCGTACCAATCAGAACAGGGCGCCCCTCATCGCGGAGTTCTTTCACAGCTTCCAGAACGGCTTTATATTTTTCACGCTCGGTGCGATACACTCGGTCGTTTCGGTCATCGCGTGCAATGGGACGGTTTGTCGGGATTACAACTACGTCCAATTTGTAGATCTCCCAGAACTCACCTGCTTCTGTTTCGGCTGTACCCGTCATGCCTGCCAGTTTGTGGTACATGCGGAAGTAGTTTTGGAGCGTTACGGTGGCGTAAGTCTGGGTTGCAGCCTCAATTTTTACGCCTTCTTTGGACTCTAAAGCTTGGTGCAAGCCATCCGAGTAGCGTCGCCCATCCATGATACGTCCCGTTTGCTCGTCAACGATCATCACCTTTCGGACACGTTGTTTTGTTCCGCGTTCCTCTGCTTCCATCACAACGTAATCTATATCTTTCTCGAATAGCGTATAGGCCTTCAAAAGCTGGTTAACGGTATGAATGCGGGAAGTCTTAGCTTTATATTCTTGGATAAGTTGCTCCTTTTTCTGAGCGCGTTCCTTGGCCTCAATGCTCGTATCACTTTCGATTTTATCTACCTCAATAGAAATATCGGGAAGAATAAAGAAATCCTTGTCCTCGGAGTCTTTAGTGATAAAGTCCGTTCCTTTTTCGGTAAGGTTGATCTGGTTACTTTTTTCTTCGATGGTAAACAACAGGGGTTCATCCGCTTCGGGCATCATCCGAGAGTTATCTTGGAGGTAGTAGTTTTCCGTTTTTTGCATGAGCTGCTTTACACCCGCCTCACCCAAAAATTTAATCAGTGGTTTGTATTTAGGAAGCCCACGAAAAGCACGGTAGAGTGGCAGTCCGACCTCTTTGGTTTGCCCTGCTTTATGGAACTTCTTCGCCTCGGCTAAAAAGCCACGCACAAGCTTCTCTTGCTCCTGATATAATTTCTGAACACGTGGCTTAAACGTATCAAACTCATGCACATCCCCTCCCGCGACAGGACCAGAAATGATGAGCGGTGTCCTTGCGTCATCGATCAAAACCGAGTCCACCTCATCAACCATAGCAAAGTGGTGCTTTCGTTGCACGAGGTCTTCGGGATCACGCGCCATATTATCGCGGAGATAATCAAAGCCAAACTCGTTGTTGGTACCGTAAGTGATATCGGCTTGGTAGGCTTCGCGACGCTCGGAGGTGTTGGGCTTGTGTCGATCAATGCAATCGACGGTCATGCCATGGAACTCAAAAAGCGGAGCCATCCATTCGGCATCTCGTTTAGCCAGGTAGTCATTCACGGTAACCAGGTGAACACCACGTTCTGCCAGTGCATTAAGGTAGGAAGGAAAGGTCGAGACAAGCGTTTTACCTTCACCTGTGGCCATTTCGGCGATCTTACCCTGATGTAACACTACACCACCAATAATTTGAACATCATAGTGAAGCATATCCCATTCACGCTGATTTCCTGCTACTTCCCATGTGCCGTGCCAGTGTGCTTCCTCACCTTTGATCTCTACATTTGATTTTTGAGCGGCGATTTGATGGTCATGCTCGGTGGCCTTGACGATCATTTTTTTATTTTCTTTAAAGCGTCGTGCCGTTTCTTTAATTACGGCAAAGGCTTCGGGTAGCACCTCCAAAAGTACCTCTTCTAGGTGTTCGTCGCGTCGTTCTTCGAGTTTATCAATTTGCTCAAAGACGGCTTCTTTCTCACTGATACCCATGTTAGGATTAGCATCCACTTGGTCTTGGAGGCGTTCAATTTCGGCATCAATCTCGCTGAGGTATTCGTTAATGCGGGCTTTGATGGCAGGAGTTCGGTCACGGAGATCCTGATCGGAAAGCGTTTTTAAACGATTAAACTCCTCGTTAACCTGCCCAACATACGGTTGTAAGACTTTGATGTCACGGTCGGATTTTGTTCCAAATACTTTGGCAACCGCTTTGGTAATGGCGTTAATCATAATATGGTTTTCAAATTAAGCACTGTGGCTATGTAATTTATCTCCACCTCACTCCAAAGAGAGAGAGGAGTTAATCGGTACACAGCGAGCATATTGAATTACAAAAATAGCGAAAGAAAGTCGATCTTACGAAAGATGACAGAAAAGCAGCCGTTTTGACAGGATATTTTAACTAACTCAAGCAAAAACTATTTTTTATCGTACAAATTCCACGCACTGCTACTTAAGACAACTGAGACAACGAACGGTTGTTATTAACTTCCATAAAATGAATGATGTTTTACCGCGTCACTACACTGT
>CAZNAK010000224.1:0-4611 GCA_964570645.1 uncultured Cytophagales bacterium
TTTATACTTAGGCTCAATGATACCCGGTGTATCCGAATAGACAATTTGGTAATTTTCCTCCGTGACGATACCCCTGATTCGGTGCCGTGTCGTTTGTGCTTTAGCCGTGATGATAGAAAGCCGCTCCCCGATGAGTTGATTCATCAAGGTCGATTTTCCTGCATTAGGCTTCCCGATTAGACTGACAAAGCCTGCCTTAAACTTTTTTTCTTGCTTTTCCACACTGTAAAGGTAGCTTTTTATCTCGCATCAGGGCGCAAGGCGGCGAGTTTCTCGAACAGGGTTTTTTCTTCTGGGGACAGACGCTTTGGTAGGCTTGCTTCTACTTTTACGAACAAACTACCGACCTGACTTGGATCTTCGTAATTTGGTAGCCCCTTTTTGGGGAGTCGGAATGATTTTCCGTTTGCCGTCCCCGCAGGAATCGAAAAATTCACCTCTCCGTCTAGGGTCTTTACGGTGATCTTTCCACCAAGCACCATACGATACAACGGAACGGAAACGGCTGTTTCGAGGTCGTCGCCTTTGCGGATAAAGCTGGGATGTGCATCAATTTTGATTCGCAAATAGAAGGTCTGACGACTTCCATCAGGACGCTCTGGACCACGCCCTTTCAGGAGTTGCTCGTCCTCAACGCCGGGCTTGATTTTGATGCGTATCTTACGTCCTTCCACCTCCAACATACGCGAAGTTCCTGTTTGAACTTCTGGCAAGGAGATAAAAATATCCATTTCCTTTTCCTCGCTGGTTTTGCCAACGGATGGGTTTTCGCCGCGTCGTCCTTCGTTAAACTGCTGAAAGATGTTTTTGAAAAAATCGGAGGCTCCTTTTACTCCTTCCTCAAACAGGTCCCGAAATTCAACGTCTTTAAAGTCGCTGAATGCTTCATCAAACCCACCTGCACCGGTCGCTCCCCCACGCTGCCAGTTTCTGCCCAAGATATCGTACTTGCGACGCTTTTTGGGATCACTAAGCACCTCGTAAGCCTCGGTGATATCTTTAAACCGTTTTTCAGCAGTGGCTGAGCCTGGGTTGCGGTCTGGGTGATACTTTTTGGCTAAGTCGCGATAAGCCTTCTTGACCTCCTCGGCGGTCGCCGATTTCGTTACGCCCAAAATTTTATAGTAATCTTTGTATTGCATTAGTGAACCAATTTACGCTTTATTTACGTAAACCGAAGAAAGAAGTTTTTATTTTATGAGATTCCGTTGGTTCTTTTTTGTTTTCGGGTTCATCTTTTCGTGTGTATCGTCTTTCGGGCAGGCATCCTTAGCACGTGTGGTAGCAGAAAGCCCGCGCTTGTTTGAGGCAAAATATCAGCCTAAGGGGGATTCGTATTTGCTTGTTCCAATGAACTTTAACGAACACCAAGCCGAGCGAAAGGAAGTCTGGGCAGAGAAACTTAAAGACAAAGAAGTGCTTGCCGTAGATTTAGTTTACACGGACTTTCCGCGTGGACGAAATTTTGAGCGATTGAACCAAAATCGGTTAATACGGTTACGTCAGCTTCTTCCTGATCTCTTTAAAAGTGACTCCATTGATTGGCGGTACATTGGGCAAAATGGTTGTACGACGCTTGAGGAAGCCAAGGAGTATTTTCATGGGTTTGCCGTTTACTACAAGCCGATGCCAAGAGATACGATTCCAACGGATTCTGTTCCAGAAATACATAAGCCCGAACCCAAAACCGTTGAAGTCAACGCTCGGGTTCGTCCCGTTGCACCTGAAAATGTGAACCAGATGACCGTCCGGGAGATGATAAAGCAAAATTACGTTCGTGAGGACTCACTGATTTACAATATTTTGGAGCGTAATGCAGATTGGAAAAATATGGCCGTCGTTAATGATTGTACAGGTAGCATGTACACCTACAATGTCGAGGTCATGTCATGGTTCAACTTGCATGAACAGCACAATCCGCGTACAAAGTGGTTTACCTTCTTTAATGATGGTGACTTTACGCCAGACAAAAAGAAGCGAATTGGTAAAACAGGCGGTGTTTATATGGTTAAGGCAGTGGAGTTTGAGCAAGCCAAGGGAGTGATGCTACAAACTATGATGAGTGGTGGAGGGGATAGTCCTGAAAATGATCTTGAAGCACTACTGATGACGGCACGCGCCTGCCCCTCGTGTGAGCAAATTATTTTGATTGCGGACGCGAGTTCGCCTATTCGAGACCTTCGACTTCTCAAGAAATACCGCAGAAAGTACGATATTCCTGTTCGCGTGGTGCTTTGTGGTGTAGAGCGTGGCATTGATCCTGCTTACATGACGATTGCCTATCAAACAAACGGTTCTGTTCATAGCCTGCAACGCGATTTAATGAACCTATCGGAGACACCGCAAGAGGCAGAAATACGAATTGCGCATCATATTTTTAAACTTTTTGACGAGGCATTCGTACTCTTTAAGCGAGAAGTAGAAACCGATTTCAGTTTAGATTAAATGGGCTAACTTCATAAGACTTGGCAAGATATGTGTAAATTTTTAGCTAGCTTACTCAGTTTAATAACTATAAAATCAGGGAAAAACGATTTCTGTTGAGGTCAGCTTTCCAATAAACCCTACACCTACTATGAAAAACTACAAAGACTACGGCTACACAAAAGACGGAAAAGTCTATCTGAAAGGCTACAATGACCTCCCTGATCGTGAAGTTGGAGTTGTCAAAGAAAGTGAAGAAATCAGCTTACAGTACTTCGCCGACCGGCATGCTAATCTCATCCAAAAGGTGGAAGAGATGGAAAGTGATATTGAGGACTCTCAAAATAAAGGTTCTTATCTTATGAAGCTTATTCACCTACGGGACAGTTTGACGGACTACAACGCCATCGGTGATTTTCCCGCCATTATTGAACGGCTCAATAAAATGGAGGCTTTTATTAAGGACTACATTGAGCAGAATAGGGCTAAAAACCTTGAAATTAAGCAGGCACTCCTTCAGGAAGTGCGCGAGCTAGTCGCTGGGGAGGATTGGGAGGATATTGCCGAAAAGCTCAAAGACCTCAAAATCCGTTGGATTCGTACAGGTAGTACTCACCAAGAAGAGGAACTTTGTGAGGAATTTGACCATCTGCTGGACGATTTTTTTGAGCGTCGAAAAGAGCATTACGAACGTTTGAAGGAGCTTACCAACAAGCGGATGCGAAAATACCGTGATCTCATTCGTGTACTCAAGGACATAAACAACAAAAAGATAAAAGATGCTGGAGATCGTGCTCATGTCATCAATGTGCAGCGAGATTGGAAAGAGGTAGGACGGATTAATAAATGGCGTTATCTCAAGCTTTGGAAAAAGTATAAACGCGAGGTAGATATTTTCTTCGGCAATGAGATCGAGGAAGAGGAAACGCCACAGCGCAGTTCACGCATACAGCCCCGTTCGGATGCTGTCCCTCGTCGTCCCGTGCCCGTGGAAGGACGCGAACGTCGTCCTGTAGGATACTCTAGACAAAAGGTCTTTTCATCTGAAAAGCTCTCGCCTTCCCAGACCATAGCAAGAAAGACAGTACTTTGTGAGGAAGTTGAGGAGATACTGAACGGAAATATTCATAATGTCTCGCTAGATGCCGTAAAGGAACGGCAAATGGAATGGCGAAACCTCGGGATGATTCAGAATGACGAAAACGACAAAGAACTCAATATTCGTTTCCGATCCGTTTGTAATGAAATTTTTGAGCATTACAACCTGTATAAGGTGGTACGAAGCCGGGTGGATGATTTTATCAATAAGACGCAGTTTGAGCAGCTTAAAATTAAGATTAAGATGATTCGTGACATTATTAAGCAGGAGGAAAACGAGCTTAGTCGTATGACTCCGCCATCCCGTCAGGGTGATCCGCGTGATCGTTCAAGGATGCAGTACATTAATAAGGTCAATAAGGTTAAAACCCAGAAACGTATGCTTCGGAAGATGCAAAACGAGTTGGATGGGGCCTTTTATTGATTCGAGTTATATTATGCACCATGTCAAAAGCTGCTAGATATTTTTATCCAGTGGCTTTTCTACTTTAAAAATCAGGAGATTACTCTCCGCCTGTGCGCTCATTTTCTGCTTCAATGCCTGTTTTGCGTCGCCGCGCTTTTTTCATATTGTCATTTCCAAAGCGGTAATTCAGGTTAAAAAGCACCTGACGACTTTCCCAGCCCCCGTTTCCTCGAATTTGAATGTCAGTGTATTGTGTGTCAGCACGCCAAGGCGAGGTGAAAAAAAGGTCATTCACTGCAAGGCGCGCGGAAAGTTTGTCCTCGATAAACTTTTTCTGTATTGCCATGTTCAGCGATCCTAAACTCTCCGTCAGGTAAGTCCCGCCCCATACCGAAGGCGATTGAAACCAGCCCGACACCTCAAACTGAATACCCTCGGGCAAACTAAAGGTATTCTGCGTTGAACGTAGCCTGTGTGATTGGAATAAAACGATCTCCCTGCACATTGAACGAACTGTGATTCCCAGAGATGCTTACGTAGCCTTCCCACCACTTTGGCAGATAGAGCAGGCTGTGAAGGTTTGAGGAAAGTAGTGCGGGAATGAACGCACTCGCTAGCATCTTTATGTTCAGCCACAGGCTGACGAAAAAGTAGGTACAAGGACGCTTCGCAATCCTTGCACC
>CAZNAK010000225.1:0-2584 GCA_964570645.1 uncultured Cytophagales bacterium
GGTAAGTGAGTTGATTTTCGTGGAAATAAATCGCCTGCTTGCTCTTGCCTAATCTGGTTAAAGCCCAAAATGTACTCAGATCAAGCATATCGCTGACGAGTAAAAGGTCGGGTTCGGGAGCGTCACGTTCCAGGAACTGACGGGCTAATGTGACTGCTCCGCCGTGCATTCGCCATTTCCAGAAATTACCTTTGAGTGTCAAAAGTTCAATTTCGTGGCGACTGTGGCGTTGAAGCCCTTCCGCCCAAACCTTATGTGAGCCAGCAAAAAATGGTTCTACGAGAGTTATCTTCATAAGGAACGCGCCCTAAACAAGCGAGGGTTTAAAATGTTCGTCAATAAAGTCCTTTTTTGCTGAAAAACAAAATTTTAGCGAGATTAAAACAAGGAATATCTTACGTCTGTTTGTATTGTCAACTAGTGATAAAAATATGAAAGACCAGATTAAAGACGCATACATTCAGTACGTCCGTGAAAATGGACGACAACCCAACTCGGTTTTTAAACTAGTACAGCAGGTTGGCATCGACGAAAAGGCGTTTTATCGTGAATACACCTCTTTTGAACAAATAGAGCAAGAAATTTGGGGAAGTTACTTCGAGAAAACGCTAGCTCAACTTGAAAGCGAAGATGTGTACGCTGAGTACAGTGTACGCGAAAAAATGCTGGCCTTTTTTTATACACTTGTTGAGCACCTGAAAGCAGATCGTAGCTTTTTGGTAGGAAGCACCCCTAAGGGAAATATTTCTAGTAAGACACTCGAAACATTCAAAACGAAATTTCGTGAGTATAGCCGCGATCTCATCGACGAGGGGATTATGCGGGAAGAAATCGAACCACGCGCGTTTTTCAGTGAACGTTATCCTGACCTACTCTGGGTAGAAGCAAGTTACGTGATTAAGTTTTGGCTCAAAGACAAAACTGCTGACTTTGAATCCACTGATGCTGCCATCGAAAAGGCAGTGAACTTCTCAATGGATTTACTTGGACGAAATATTGCCGACTCGACCATTGACTTTGTAAAATTTTTCTTTCAAAATAGATAATAAACATTATGAGCAAGGAACGAAACGTTTCTGAAAATATCCCCAGTTCTAAAGTTCAGCGTGCAGCACGTTTTGCAAAAACAGGCGTACGAGTAGGACGAAACTACGTTAAGCATTATGCCAAAAAGATAACAGATAAAAGCATTACACAAGAAGACCTAGACCGTGCAAACGCTGAGGACATCTATGATACCTTGTCAGAACTAAAAGGAAGCACGCTGAAGGTCGCACAAATGCTTTCCATGAGTGAGAATACACTTCCCGCAGAATACACCGAGAAGTTCAAAATGTCGCAGTACTCAGTACCGCCACTTTCTTACCCATTGGTAGTCAAGACCTTCCGCAAAGAATTTGGAAAGTCGCCTAACGAGCTTTTTAAGACGTTTACGAAAGAGGCCGTAAATGCTGCATCTATCGGGCAGGTACACCAAGCAACCACCGAAGATGGCAAGACGCTCGCCGTAAAGGTACAATACCCAGGTGTAGCCGAAAGTGTGCGGTCAGATTTACAGATGGTGAAGCCGTTTGCCCGCCGCCTGATGCGCCTGAATGAAAATGAACTGAACCTCTATATGAAAGAGGTGGAGAATATGCTCGTTGATGAGACCGATTATAGCCTCGAACTGAAACGTTCTATCAAAATTACAGAGGCGGCGGCGCACCTTCCCAACTTGCGATTTCCAAAATATTACGCTGAATATTCGTCACCACGCATATTGACGATGGAGTGGGTGAAAGGGAAACACCTCGATAAATTTATGCAAGATAGCCCACCACAAGAAGCCTGTGATCAGATTGGGCAAGCACTTTGGGATTTCTATGATTTCCAAATGCACACCCTCAAAGAGGTTCATGCGGATCCGCACCCCGGTAACTTCCTCTTAACTGACGACGGTACAGCAGGTGTGATTGACTTTGGCTGTGTAAAAGTGATTCCAGAAGACTACTACGAAAAACACTTTCAGGTAATCGAAAGAAGTCTGCTTTCGGATGAGGCGCGTAAACGTGAGGTATTCCGAAATCTAAGGTTTATCCTTCCAGAGGATACTCCAGAGCAAGAGGACTTCTTCGCGGGTATTTTTACAGAAATGCTCGAGCTAATTACGCGTCCTTTTGAGGTGGATGTGTTTGATTTTGGTGACAAGGATTATTTCAATGAGTTGAATACGTTTGGAGAAAAAATGTCACAGTTAGAGGAGTTCCGCAACTCGCCTAAGGCGCGTGGATCCCGCCATGCGATGTACCTAAACCGTGCTTACTTCGGAATGTTCTTTATGCTTCATGAGCTAGGTGCGAATGTCAAGACGCGTTCAGCTTGGTTTAACTCGTAAGGCTTAGGCATTGATTCTTGGAAAGGCCATGAAAGTTTATTTTTGTAGCCTTTCTTTTTTTGCTATTGATCCTCTATTTTTGCCGCATGGAGATAATTATTGGTAGTGACCACGCTGGATTCGAGTATAAGGAAGAGATCATCGCTTTATTGCAGGCGGCTCATCATACGGTTAAGGACGCAGGTCCTGAAAGTACTGATTCTGTGG
>CAZNAK010000225.1:2594-4602 GCA_964570645.1 uncultured Cytophagales bacterium
TGATGGAGCGCCTGGACGGCAAAGTCGAAATGGACTTCGACACCAGCCGCCGGCCTTTGCTCATCCCGTAGCCAAGGGCGTTCAAGAGGGACAGTTTCCGCTCGGAATCCTGATTTGTGGAAGCGGAAACGGCGTTTGTATGACGGCTAATAAATACGCTGATGTACGCGCAGGGCTTTGCTGGAACGTCGAACTGGCGGCTTTGGCACGTCAGCATAATAACGCGAACGTTCTCTGCTTACCTGCGCGTTTCGTGACGCTCGAAGAGGCGAAAAATATCACCTCAGCATTTCTGGAAGCTGAGTTTGAGGGCGGTCGCCATGCGCGTCGTGTCGGAAAGGTTGCTTGCTGATAGTTTCTTACTCACTGACATTATGCAAAGCCTGTAACTTCACCTCCCCCTAACCCTCTCCAAGTGGTGAGGGGGGCATTTGTGCGTAACATCAGTTATTCAATCTCCTCCCACCATGCGTCAAGGCTTCGTGTACTGTCTTGCACCTGAAAAGGTTCTCCGATCTTTGGCGCAATGAGCGGTACTTGGAGGTTTTCTGCCGCCACACGAACGCGCTCAATCGGATCCGTCCACGAGTGCAACGCCAACCGAACCCCGCCCAATGAATGGGCATAATTTACTTGGCGCAGAGGTCTGCTCCTGCCTGTGCGGTTTCTTCGGGCATCATATGGATCGTTGACCAAGACTCGTTGTATTGCCCACATTCTATCAATGCCAAGTCAAAGGGGCCGTATTTTTCGCCGATTTCCCTCTTTTGTTGCCGCTCCTCATTTACGTCACCCCCAAAACTTGGATAAAAGCTCACAAAAGCCAGATAGCCAACAACCAGTAGCGCAATAATCGCTAGGAAACTCCAAAGCATACGTTTACCCCATTTTTTCATAAACCTAAAAACGGTCGTACGTTATCGTTTGTTACAGGTCAGGCTAAAGGCTAGAAAAATACTTTTACCGTAAGCACAAAAAATGCTGTAACTTTGTCCTGCATCACTACGCAAGCTTATGTCTTACGAAATCAAACTTTCCATCTTTGAAGGTCCTTTTGACTTGCTACTATTTTTTATCGAGCGGGATGAACTCGATATTTATGACATCCCGATTGCTCAAATTACGGATGATTTTCTGGGATATATCCGAGAGTTAGAGCAGTTGAACATGGAGGTGGCTAGTGATTTTATCTTGATGGCATCCACGCTTATGCGGATTAAAGCCAAAATGCTGATCCCGCGCCCTGAAGTAAATGAAGATGGCGAGGAAGTCGATCCACGTCAAGAGCTGGCCCAACGCCTTGTGGATTATAAAGTCAGTAAGGAACTCGCAAAAAACCTTGCTAAGTACGAATCCGAGATGCTCAACCGGGACGAACGGGGTTACGCCATGGACGAAAACCGAGAAATTGCCAAAAACATCGGACTAGACGTAGAGCTGGAAGAGGTAGATCTGTATCGCCTTATGCGAACTTTCCAGCAAATGATGACAGACTATGAGACCCGTACCAATACCCGACTCAACAGCGTGAAGCCGTATGCGTTCACGGTCTCGAAACAAAAAACGTATCTCCTCCAGCGTATTAAAACGGAATCGCGCATTAATTTTGGCGAGCTGATACGGAGTCGTCCTGATAAAATTTTTGTCGTTTTCAACTTCTTGGCGGTGCTAGATCTGATTCAAAACGAAAAAATCGGGATCGAAATCAGCGAGGGATATAATAATTTCTTTTTGGTGGCGCGGTAAGCTAAGTTACACTCCGCCGCCACGCATTACAGAATATCGCCGTCGCTACGCCTGCATTCAAAGATTCTGCTTCGCCGAACTTGGGAATGGTGAGTTGAGTAGTCAGCCTCTGCGCTAGGGCTTCCGAGATACCATGTGACTCACTCCCGATAACCAAAAATGCAGACGCTGGAAAAATATATTCATGAAGGCTTTCGCCCGATAAAGTCGTGCCCAAAACAGGTATCTCTTGTTGGTCTAAAAAAGGAATTAGGTCTGTGTA
>CAZNAK010000226.1:0-3446 GCA_964570645.1 uncultured Cytophagales bacterium
ATTCCCCCTCAGCCTTTGGGCGCAGGAGGAACAAATCCCGTTTACCAACAAAATTCGGGGGCGTGTCATCGACCAAGACGGCCGTCCTCTTTCGGGTGTGCGGCTTCAGTGCAACGAAGCCTTTGACCTAAGCGACCACCCCAACGGCAACTTCAGCCTCGTGGTGCTGGATAGGTTTGCCGATGAGGATGTAAGCATCACCGTTACCAAAACGGGCTACCAACTCGCGACGCTCAACCGCCAAAACCTCTTTACAGTCAAGGGCAAAGACCGCACCCGCACCATCCAGGTTGAGATGCAGCGTGTCCCCGAGCCGGAGGGCATCAAACGCATTGCCGTCCTGCCCTTTTGTGATGACTCGCCCGAGCAGCGTACCCCACTTATCACGGGAGCCTTCACCGCTAAAGCCGATGAAGCCCTCTCACACATCAAGCCAGAGGAGCTAGAAACGGTGCCTTTTACGCCCTTTGTACGGACTGCCATGCAGCAAACCGGCTTGGTGCGCGGGGCGTACTGCGACCTCAACAAACTTACGGGAATTGCCGGCGTGATAAACGCCAATATCGTCCTCTATGGGATGTACCAAAAATTGGGCGAGCGATGGAACGTTACCTGCTCCTTTGTGGACTTGACGACCCGCCGCCCCTACCTCAAAAATATCTACATTACGGGAGAGTCTTCCCTAATGGCGTGCCAAGAAGCCTTGTACGATGCCATTTTGAAGCGGCTCGGAGTACCGATCGACAGCGAGGACAAAGAAATCCTTCAGAGCTACACCACCCGAGCTACCCAAAGCGAAGCCGCCTACACCGACTACCTCAACGGCGTACAACACCGCCACGAAGAGCGACCCAAAGAAGCCGCCCAAGCCCAAAGCCAAGCCATAGCGAAAGACCCCGACTTTGCCCGCGCCTACGAAGAACGCGCCCAAGCCAAGCAGCAGCAAGGCAACACCGCCGCTGCCCAGCGCGACTTTCGGGAAGCCAAGGAAAAAGCCAAAAAGAAAGGCTTTGTGGGCAGATTATTCGAGAAAATCTTTCAAAAGCCCGATGAGCAAGCCCGTTACCACACCGTGAAGCGTGGCCAAACCTTGATGAGTATCAAAGATATGTACAACATTTCTTTGGATGAGTTAGTGGAACTCAACAAGCTAGAGGTACTTGCCGTTTCCGAAGGGCAAATACTTAAAATTCCTTCTGAGGGTAATGACGATGAAGACAAACCCCGCTTCACCCAAACCCTCCCCAAAACCGACCTTTCCTTCGAGATGATCCGTGTAGAGGGCGGTACCTTCCAGATGGGCTGCACCGAGGAGCAGGGCAGCGACTGCGATGACGACGAAAAACCCGCGCACCAAGTTACCCTCTCGGATTACTACATGGCGGAGATGGAGGTAACCCAGCAGCTATGGCGGGCGGTGATGGGAGAAAACCCTTCTTACTTTGAAGATTGCGACGAGTGCCCCGTAGAAAACGTAAGCTGGAACGACGCACAAGAATTTATCAAAAAGCTCAATGCGATGACAGACCAAAACTACCGCCTACCCACCGAAGCCGAATGGGAATATGCTGCCCGAGGTGGAAAAAAGGGTAAGCCGACAAAATATGCAGGGAGTGATGATATTGATGAGGTGGCATGGTATTCCGGTAATTCGGATAGTAAAACGCAGCCCGTAGGGCAGAAAGCACCTAACGAATTAGGGCTGTATGATATGAGTGGGAATGTTTGGGAGTGGTGTCAGGATGATTGGCACGGAAATTACGAAAACGCCCCTAAAGATGGCTCGGCTTGGATAGATTCGCCCAGAGGCTCTAGCCGTGTGAATCGGGGCGGTAGTTGGGACAACTACGCCTGGTACTGCCGTTTGTCTTTTCGCCGCAGGAATGCGCCCACGTTTCGGAGCAACAACCTAGGCTTCCGCCTAGTCTTGCCTTAGTTTGGGAGTTAGCTATTCGCATTCTATTGAGCTAAAGGGTTTGGGCGAAAAAGAGCCAAACGGAATGGAGCGGAGCGCAATGGAGTAGGCTGTTTTTAGGCTAAACCCGTTATCCTCACCGACAATTCATAACTACAATAAAGCCTTTTTTGTATCTTTGAAAAAAGCCAAACAGATTATGCAGCAAGTAGAAAAAGACCTTCGCTTATCCTTAGAGGAGTACCTTCAACTCGAAAAAGACAATCAGCAAAAATACGAGTATTACGACGGCTATGCCTACGCGATGGCAGGTGGTAGTTATGCACACAATACGATTGCTGTAAACCTAATATCAGAGATAAACCTTCGTACTAAAGGGAAATCCTGTCAAATCATGAACAGTGATACAAAGCTGTACCTTGAAGCTAAAAACAGTTATGTGTATCCCGATGCCATGATCCTTTGTGGGCAACGCCAGGAAGCGGAAGCCTATAAAGATGCCTTTACGAATCCCGTAGTGATTTTTGAGGTACTTTCGGAGTCCACGGCAGGTTTTGATAGGGGAGAGAAGTTTCGTTTATATCGTCAGATTGACTCACTTCGGCATTATGTTGTACTTGAACAGGAGGCGGCAAAAATTGACATATATTCACGTAAAAGCCCTACTGCACTCTGGCAAATTCGCACCCTAGAAGGCCTGACTGAAACCCTTGATTTAGAACTCTCCGATGAGCTGAATCTAGCTATTTTACTCGAAGATATCTATGCACGAATTTTTTCTTGAGTTGTGTATCTCCGCACTATCGAATTACGTTGTGTTATGCAGTCAGGAGAGGGGAGAAATTTCCCTTATCTTTAACTGAAAAAACGTCTGGTCATTACTTTCTTGGATCAACTTGATCTTTCCAAAACCTATTCCTGGCCATGCGGGCGCAAGTCGTACCAGCGTTCATGATTCGCGTTACACAAGAACCTACAAACCCTCCTTCTTTGCTTCTTGCCAAAATTCCTCCATTTCTTCTAAGGAAAGTTCGGTTAAGGGAATCGCACTCTGACGCGCACGGGTTTCTATAAACTGGAAGCGACGCTGAAATTTGCGATTTGCCCTTTCAAGGGCATCCTCTGGATTGATTTTGAGGAACCTGCCGTAATTTACGAGCGCGAACAGAAGATCACCGTATTCTTCTTCTTGTTTATCGGCTTCTGCCTCGTGCAACTCTTGCCACTCCTCCATGACTTTTTCGCGTACAGGGTCAGCCTCTTGCCAGTCGAATCCCACGCCACGGGCTTTTTCCTGCATCCGTACGGCTTTCAGTAGGGCGGGCAAAGACTTGGGAACGCCGTCTAGGATACTTGCTTTTTCGCCTCGCTCCTTGAGTTTTATTTCCTCCCAAGACTTCTTGACTGCCGCGACATCCGTTAAGTCAGCCTTACCAAAAACGTGCGGGTGCCTTCGGATGATCTTTTCGGCAACCTCATTGATTACGTCTTCGAGGCGAAACCAGCCTTTTTCGCGTGCTAACCTGCTGTA
>CAZNAK010000226.1:3456-4602 GCA_964570645.1 uncultured Cytophagales bacterium
GAACCAGCACGTCACCAAGTTCTTTTTTGATCTCCTCAGGGTCTTCCTCCATGATCGCCTCCGAAAGCTCAAAGACCTCTTCTAAGCTCATATGGCGGATACTTTGCATCGTCTGTTTCTGATCCCAAGGACAATTTTCGCGGATAGCATCCATGACCTCAACGAGTCGTTGCAAGGGGTTTTTTGGGTTTTTGAGGGGTGGCGTACTCATGTTTTTGCAATTTTTTGAACTTCGTCTGCAATCAATGCACTTGCATTTGGATGCGCAAAGGTCAGAATATTTTTTCCAAACTGCTGGCAACGCGCATTATCTTCGCCCAAAGCTAATATTTCGCGGGTAAGTGACTCACTTGCGGTCTCGTCGTGGAGCATTAAAGCAGCATTGGCATCGGCAAGCCCCTTTGCGTTTTTGGTTTGATGGTCGTCGGCAACATTAGGAGAAGGGATCAAAATAGTAGGAAGTCCCAGCATACTTACCTCCGAAATTGTCAGTGCGCCCGCCCGGCAAACCACCATATCGGCACAGGCATAAGCGGCCGCCATGTCATAGATAAAGGGCATTACTTTTAAACTCGGATTGGTAATATTCATAATCCGTGAGTTTACCCACTTGTGATAAAACCGTCCTGTCTGCCAGATAACCTGACAGCCCGTCTCCAGGATTCGCTCGATTCCTAGAATGATAGCTTTATTGATGGTTTTTGCCCCACCGCTTCCTCCCATAACAAGGATGGTTTTTTTTGTGGGCAAAAACCCAAAGGATTCATAGGCAAAATTTTTATTTGATTTGCGACTGAGAATGTCGCCTCGGAGTGGATTACCCGTAACGAGAAGTTTCTCGGCAGGGAAGAATTGCTCCATGTTTGGGTAAGCAACGCAAATCCGTGAAGCACTGGAAGAGAGTATTTTGTTGGTGAGTCCTGCATAATTGTTTTGTTCCTGAACGAGTAAGGGGATGCCTTTTTTTGCAGCTACCCAGCCCATGGTAGCACTTGCATAGCCTCCTGTGCCGATGATCACACTAGGCTTAAACTTGTTAACTATATTGTTAGCCTTGAGTAAGCTTGCGCCTAGCAGGTAAGGCAACTTGAGGTTTTTGGCGGAAAGCTTTCGCTCTAATCCCCGAATAGGCAATCCAATAATCTC
>CAZNAK010000227.1:0-2660 GCA_964570645.1 uncultured Cytophagales bacterium
TCTGGTTTGATGAGCTGTTTTTTGAAGCCCGTCGCCTGCCCCATAAAGCCTTTAACTTGTGTGGTGTGATTCTGAGTTAACATCGTCGGGACGGGATCCCACTTAGCGGAAAACTGAAACAACTGAAAGAAGTCATTTTTCTCGCCTACGTTACGCTCGGAGGGACCGTTGTCAATATTAGAGTGTTCGTATTCCATCGGATTCATCACGAGAGTAAAGTCTGTGAAGCAGAGTGTTTTAGAATAGTCTAACTTGCTGTTTGCCGCAGGATCGGCGGGATCGCCATCATACACAGAAGCGCAGATATCGACACCTTCCGCCGCCAACGCGATGTCATAGGTATCGGTAGCAGAGCACATAGCGAACAAAAATCCACCGCCCGCGCAGTAGTCACGAATCTTTTTGACGACACCTAGCTTGAGCTGGGAGACTTTCTCAAACCCGTGCTTTCGTGCCGACTCCTCAAACTCACGCTGCTGATCGCGATACCATTTTTGTCCCGCGTAACCTCGGTAAAACTTACCATATTGGCCCGTAAAATCTTCGTGGTGTAGGTGTAACCAGTCATATTTTACCAAGTCTCCATCCATAACCTCATCATCAAAAACTACCTCGTAGGGGATTTCGGCGTAGGTAAGGACAAGGGTTACCGCGTCGTCCCAGGGTTGCTTACTTTTGGGGGAATACACGGCGATTTTTGGCGGTACTTCCAGCTTGACGACATCCATATTTTGGTCTGGCTGCCCGATAAGTTCTTTGACCTGAATAGCTTGCGCGTCGGAGATTACTTCATAACTTACGCCACGCGTGACTAATTCTTGTTCAAACGTTGGAAGGTGCTTAAACATAAAGCTTCCTCCCCTGTAATTCAATAGCCATTCTGCCTCCACTTCCTGTTCTAAAATCCAGTAGGTAATTCCGTATGCTTTCAAATGGTTCGTTTGCTCGCTGTCCATCGGGATAAGAAGGTACGCGGCTTGCACACCTAAAGCTCCTAAGCTTAGTAGGACGGTTAGAAGAATTTGTACGGAAATTGCTTTTTTAATCGTTCTCATCATAGATTTTTATTCTTTTGCTAAATTATCTTCTCTCAGATAGAATTCACTTTAACTTAAACCCTAAACTTTAGTTATGCGTATTCAAATCGGGTTATTTTTAATGATTTTTAGCCTTACAGCCACTGGACAAGATACAACACAGGTAGCAACCTACCAACTTACTGCGCAAGGCATAGATTATTATGTTGTAGAGGTAAACCAACGATATGGTATAATCAACGATACAGGATTGGTCGTTCTTCCGATTCAAAATTCAGAGATTTCCTTTTTTGCTGACCCCGAAAAAGTAGATTGCTCCCGTTGGGAGAGTTTACTTAAGATCCGTCGGGGCAACCGATTTGCCCTTGCCGACCTAACGGGTAAGTCATTAACTCCAATGGTTTACGAGCGCATCGAACTGCTTACCGAAACCTGTGAAAGTGTTGATCCCGCCACACGGGTATGTAGAATCAAAAAAGGAGGAAAATATGGCTTATTGAAAGGCAACGGCGAGCTTTTGGTGCGATGTAGCTACGAGGAGGTAGCACTGCTCAAAAACGAAAAAGGACAGTTAACCATACCCGCTGTTGTCCGTGTCAAACGCAATGGAAAGTACGGCTGTATGGTGTTAGGATCACAAAATATTATCCCTTCCGAGTATGAGCGGCTTGACTTTTTTGATGAGCTGAAAAGCGAAGTAAAGGGGCGCGTGCAGTACCAGACGTGGCTTATTTTACGCAAAAAGGATAAATATGGACTTTACAATACCCAGCAGGAAACGTTTTTATCCCCACAGTTTGATCGAATTAGTGCGTTTTCGGGTGAGGAACAGCTTGCCCTGGTCAGCAAAGGCAAAAAATTTGGACTTCTTGGGACTAATCTCAAGCTCAGAGCTTTTGGATTTGATGACCTAAAGCCTATGCGTGCTTCTTTGGCCCCCGCTCGAAAAGGAAAACGGTTTGGGGCTGTAAACGCACGTGGAAAAACGGTCGTGGATTTTAAGTACGATGAACTGACCTATTTTTTACCCGGCCAAGACCCCGCATACCCTGAGCTTTCGGCGTTTCTTCGTGTCCGCTTAAAAGGTAAAGTGGGCGTTTTTAATAGCGAAGGCGAAGAAATCATACCGCCAAGTTGTGACCGCGTACGTTTTAGTTCAGAAAAAGCGTGCTTTGTGTGTATAAAAGGAACCGAAGAGGAAGAGTTTCCGCTTACTCCCTGACTGCCCGCCTGAATACAATGCCCCATATTGTGTTGATAAACAACATAATAATAAAAACACTTAACTTTTATCCAACAGCTTTGCTTTGCATAGAAAGCACAGTACATTTACCTAGCTAATTGATGCAAACGCATTTTTGCATTATGACTCATTAGAAAAACATTATGACTAAGGCAGACATCATCGCGCAAATTTCTCAAAAAACCGGCTTAGACCGCAATGAAGTACAGTCCACCGTAGAGACTTTCTTTGAAGTTGTTAAGGATAATATGGAACGGGGAGAAAATATCTACGTTCGTGGTTTTGGTAGTTTTGTCAATAAAAAACGAGCAAAAAAAGTTGCTCGTGACATTGCCAAGGAGCGTTCTATTGAGATTCCTGAACACTACATTCCCAGCTTT
>CAZNAK010000227.1:2670-4582 GCA_964570645.1 uncultured Cytophagales bacterium
TAGAGCGTATTCGTGGAAGCCGTCAGGTCGTTGCGGCAAACGAATCACGTTAAACAAAATGTTTTGCCGATATGAATAAACGTTGGCAATATAGCGTTACGATAGGTGCTTCACTTCTCGTTATTGGGCTTTATTTTTTGCCCCGTGTAGTAATAGATAACGACAGTGAATCCGCAGCACTAGAAGTTTCCACTGAGACTCCAGAGGTAGAGCAGCAGGGAGAAACAACAGTTGTTGATACGCATGATCACGACCATCAGCTCTCTCCAGAGCAGGAGAATACATTAGTGGAAGCTCGTGCGCAGTTCTTGTCCGCCCAAAGTGAAGTTGAGCAAAAAGAGGCTTTAACCAAACTCACTTCTATTTGGAAAGATAGTCAGCACTGGGATAGTGTTGCCGTGTACGCAGAGCGTATCGCAACGCGTTATCCATCGCTCGAAAACGACCGTATAGCCGGAGAAGCGTACTATGAAGCCATGAGTTTAACACCTGACCAGCAGCTAGCTAGTCGGTTTGGTGCCAAATCGCGGGCTTATTTGAAAGACTTCCTTGAAAGCAATCCTGATGACCTTACTATCAAGGTGAAATTAGGAATGACTTACGTGCCGACACAAAACCCCATGCAGGGAGTTTTGATGCTGCGCGAGGTCATTGAAGCAGACCCAAAAAACGAGCTTGCCTTACTAAACCTAGGGCTACTCTCAATGCGTTCAGGGCAATTCGAGAAAGCCATTGAACGTTTCACGAACCTGACCGAGATACAACCCGAAAACGGAAAAGCGCAGTTTTATCTTGGTGTAGCTTACCTCGAAGCTCAAGTTCCTGAGCGCGCACGACCTGCTTTTGAACAAGCAATGAAGTTTTCGGCAGGAGATTCACTTTTAAGACAAGCCGCACAAAATTATTTGGAAAATTTACCGTAACTTTGTATTCTCATTTAATTTTACTCACATAAAAAAATTAACAATATGCCTTGTGGAAAAAAACGTAAACGACATAAGATTGCAACACACAAACGTAAAAAGCGCCTTCGTAAAAACCGTCACAAGAAAAAATAAAGTCCATCTGTTGGGGGTAAGGTTGCATAAATGTATGTAATCTTATCTCTGATTATGTGAAGAAACTACATTTTAGTAAGTTTTTTACAGTAGATTTTCATAAATGGTAGTGAAAATCATCTTTTGTAAAAGCAAGCCTCATTTTTTTTGTATCTTGATCAAATTGTTTTTATAAAGCAAATGTTCTTTGAAATAAGGGAGAGTCAAAAAAGCAAAAGTGTACTTTTATCACTTCTGTTTTTTGTATTTTGTTTCACCTTTAAACCGATACGATCTTGAGTAACGAACTTATTATAAACTCCACGCAACGGGGTGGACGTATCGCGCTTTTACGAGATAAAAATTTAGTAGAGTTCCATCAGGAAGACCGCCAAAACAGTTTCACTGTAGGTGATATTTATTGGGGAACGGTCAAAAGGGTTATCCCAGGTCTTAACGCCGCCTTTGTAGACATTGGCTACGAAAAAGATGCTTTCTTGCACTATCTTGACCTTGGACCTCGCATCCGCAACTTACTTAAGTTTTCTAAGACGATGCGGAAAGACAAACGCAACGGCCAAAACATTAAGAGTTTAGCGCGTTTGGAAAACTTACAGATGGAACCTGATATTGACAAACATGGCAAAATGTCCGATGTGCTGAAAGCAAATCAGCAGATCATGGTACAGGTCGTCAAAGAGCCTATTTCAACGAAAGGCCCACGACTTTCTTGTCAATTATCACTTGCTGGACGTTTCCTCGTATTAGTGCCTTTTTCAGATAGCGTACATGTATCGCGTAAGATTTCGGATAAAACCGAGCGCAAACGCCTACAACGCCTCATCACTTCGATTAAACCCGAAAATTTCGGGGTT
>CAZNAK010000228.1:0-2932 GCA_964570645.1 uncultured Cytophagales bacterium
GGGCTTCGCCTTCGTAGATCAGCTAGTAACTAATTGGTTTCCAAATAGTTCAATCCTACAAACCTTGTCATTCTTTGGTGTCTTGGGACTGGGCAGTACGTTGGTTAGTCTTCCCTTCGAGTGGCGTATGACTTTTGGTGTGGAAGAGAAGTTTGGCTTTAATAAAATGACCCCAGCAACGTTTGTTGGGGACAAAATAAAAGGACTCCTGATGAGCATCATTTTGGGAGGAGGTTTATTGACCCTTTTTCTTTATTTCTTTCAAGCATTTCCAGAATATTTTTGGCTTTACGCATGGATTGCATTTATGTTAGTTGCAATCGGGATGATGACTTTCTATGCAAACCTAATCGTACCAATTTTTAATAAGTTAACACCCTTAGAAGATGGTGAGTTGCGCTCGGCAATCGAAGCTTACGCCCAAAAAGTTGGCTTCCCGCTTAAGCGAATTATGGTCATGGATGGCTCGAAGCGCAGCTCGAAAGGTAATGCGTTTTTTAGTGGACTCGGCGGAAATAAAAATATCGTTTTGTTTGATACCCTAATCGAAAAACATACTACACCAGAGCTTGTCTCGATTTTGGCGCACGAAGTGGGGCATTACAAGAAAAAACACACCTTACAAGGTTTATTTTTGACCTCTGCTACCGTGTTTCTGACGCTTTTCTTACTGGGCTGGGCAATAGACAAGCCCGAACTTTCGCAGGCCTTGGGAGCGGAAGAAACCAAGATTCACCTAGGGATGATCGCATTCTTTATTTTGTATAGCCCACTATCAACGATCACAGGCTTGCTAATGAACGTCTTTTCACGTAAAAACGAATTTGAAGCAGATCGCTACGCCGCAAAGACCTCTAGTGCTACCGCGCTGATACAGGCACTCAAGCAGCTTTCCGTGGATCACCTGAGTAATTTACGCCCACATCCTGCTTACGTATTTTTCCACTACTCGCATCCACCCCTAATCAAACGCTTGGCAGCCTTAGAAAAACACAAGGGGTAGTCGTCTTGGAATAAAAACATCTTTTCGGGTTTCGGAGTTCTTGTTCTGAATTATTATTTTCGTGCATGGCAGCATTATTGGAAGGCAAAAAGCTGAATCGCCCCTTTGTGCGGTTCTTTCGGATGTTAGAGGTTGATAAGAAGGATATAAGTTTTCTATATATCTATGCGATCTTTAGTGGATTGATCAACCTTGTTTTACCCCTTGGGGTACAGACAATTATTGGATTGATTGCCGTAGGTCAAATATCAACCTCCTGGGTAGTCGCTATTATTGGTGTGACAATTGCCATTCCGCTAGCGGGATACCTACAAATCATGCAGGTAACGATCACGGAGACCTTAAAACAACGCATCTTTGTGCGCTCCTCTTTTGATTTTGCCTACAGGATTCCGCGCATCAAACTAGAGTCTATTTTTAAAGAAAGATATTACGCCCCTGAGCTTGTCAATCGTTTCTTTGATACGCTCAACATACAGAAAGGACTTTCCAAGATTTTGATCGACTTCGTGACCTCTATCATTCAGATCACGTTTGCGTTAATCTTACTGGCATTTTATCATCCTTTTTTCGTGTTCTTTGGGCTTTCTTTGTTTCTTATGCTCTTTTTAACGCTTCGCTTCACAACGCGAAAGGGATTAGAGTCAAGCCTAAAAGAGTCAAAATACAAATATATGGTGGCGCACTGGCTCGAGGAAATGGCTCGAACCATGGGGACTTTCAAGCTTATCGGAGAAACAAACCTTCCCCTTGAAAAAACCAATACGCTGGTTAGCGGCTATCTCAAACACCGTCAGCGACACTTCCGTGTACTTATCGCACAATATGGATACGTAATCATCTTTAAAACCCTAATTACGGCTGGGTTACTTATTCTGGGTTCGGTTTTGGTGGTACAGCGCGAGATCAACATTGGGCAATTTGTTGCCTCAGAGATCGTCGTGATTATCATCATGAACTCCGTCGAGAAGCTTATTTTGAGTATGGAGACCATTTATGATGTCCTTACAGGTGTAGAAAAAATTGCGACCGTAACTGACCTTCCGCTTGATGTGGAAGGAAAAGGCGTACCCTTCGGTAAAATCGACACAGGCAAAGGCGGGGTTGACCTAAAAATTAAAAATCTCACACACAGTTTTCCTAATGCATTGACCTCATCGTTGAACAATGTCAATCTTGAAATCAAAGCTGGTGAAAAAGTTTGTATTTCGGGGTATAGCGGAGGCGGAAAAACAACACTGCTCCACCTTATAGGCGGGCTTTTCGAGGACTTTGGAGGGTCTATCGCTTACAATAACGTTCCCTTCCGTGACATTGACATTGTTAGCCTGCGCGCCGTCATTGGGGATAACCTTGCACGTGAAGAGCTATTTGAAGGAACGTACGAGGAAAATATCATCGTGGGACGACCTGACATTCCGACCCAAGAACTCCTTGACGTTTGTGAGTCCATCGGTTTGGCAGAATATATCCGAGGCCTACCCAACGGATTCAGCACCTTTATCGAACCCGAAGGACGAAAAATCCCTGCCAGTATTGTCAGTAAGCTGATTTTGGCACGAAGTATCATTGACACGCCTCGTCTTTTGATCATGGAAGAGGAGTTTTCAACCCTCGAATACCAAGAAAAATTAAAAATCTCGAAACTTCTTACGGATTCAGAACGCCCGTGGACCTTACTCGCTATCTCACACGACCCTGAGTTTGCCAAGCTCTGCGACCGTATTGTAATTATGGACGAGGGCAAAATCGTGGATCAGTGTACCTACGACCAACTTTGCAATAAAGATTATTATAACGCTATTTTCCATGCTGAATATATCCCCTGACAATCAGATTAAAGTACAAGATAGAATTCAAAAATATAGCGCGTTCCATAGCGTATACGGGCTTAATTTCCAACGCCTTTTTGCGTATTGGCTCCTAGGA
>CAZNAK010000228.1:2942-4547 GCA_964570645.1 uncultured Cytophagales bacterium
CCTTAGCCCCGAGCATCGTCCACAGACCGTTCATGCAACCATCCCGGGGCGAATCGAGAAGTGGTACGTGCAGGAGGGACAGTATGTCAAAAAAGGCGATACGATTGTTTTTCTCTCCGAGATAAAAGCAGAATATTTCGATCCTGACCTCCTAGAGCGCACCAACGATCAACTAGAAGCACAGGAGCGATCACTGGTCGCTTATCGGAATAAAACAGAAGCCTTAAGCCGTCAAATTGCCGCTTTAAGGGAGAGCCTTAAGTTTAAACTCGCACAAGCCCGAAACAAACTGGAACAAGCTAAGCTCAAAGTACAGTCTGACAGCATGAACCTGATCGCAGGGGAGGCCGACTTCAGCATCGCCAAACGGCAATTTAAAGGGGGAGAGGCACTTTTTAAGCAAGACTTTATTTCCCTGAAAGACTTTGAGACCCGAAAAATCAAGCTCCAGCAAACGACCGCCAAACTTACGGACTTCCAAAATAAGTTAATGATTAGCCGTGCGGGTCTGCTCAACGCCCAGCTTGACCTCTCGGCAATCCAGAACGAGTATGCTGAAAAAATTTCTAAAGCTGAGTCAGACCGCTTCACGGCGCAGTCCTCGCAGTTTGCCTCTCAAGATAAAATCGCAAAGCTAAGAATAACCTATGCGAGCTACGAACGTCGAGCAGGATTTTATTACGTGCAAGCACCGCAGTCGGGTTATATTGTACAAGCGATGACCTCTGGTATCGGTGAAACGGTAAAAGAAGGTGCTTCGATTGTAAGCATCATACCGAGTGGACAAGAGCTTGCCGTAGAAATGTATGTTTTACCAATGGATCTGCCACTCTTGCAAAAGAAAAATAAGATACGTTTTATTTTTGATGGCTGGCCTGCTCTCGTCTTTTCAGGATGGCCACAGCTTACCTTTGGTACGTTTGGCGGTGAGGTATTTGCCATCGACCGAAACATCAGTAGTAATGGTAAATACCGTGTTTTGGTTGCCCCAGACAAAGAAGATATTAAATGGCCCGAACAGTTACGGGTCGGCTCAGGAGCAGAAGCCATCACACTCTTGAACGACGTTCCGATCTGGTATGAGCTTTGGCGACGACTCAACGGATTCCCGCCTGACTTTTATAATCGTCAGCAAAAGAAAGATGCACAAAAAGAGAAAAAATACGGTAGGCCAATCAAAAGTATGGGCTTTGACGTAGAAGTCAAAGATGCCAAGTAAGGTAAGAGAGCCGTTGTCTGTGTCCTCACAGACGACTTTTAGCGATATATAAAGCGCAAGATACCGATCCTTTGAAATCGGTATTTCACTTCATAACAAACTGGCAGACTTAGTTCCCAAATCTTCGAGATATTTTGGGATTTCTGAGAGATAACCTTACCTTTGCAGCTCATTTCTCTAAATAATAATGGACGCACTAAGTTATAAAACGCAGTACGCCAACAAATCTACCGTTCAGAAGGACTGGTGGATCATTGACGCAGAGGATATGGTTTTGGGTCGTGTGTGCAGTGAAGTGGCGCGTTTAGTACGCGGCAAGCACAAGCCTAGCTATACGCCTAACGTTGATTGCGGCGACAAAGTAATCGTTATTAACGCGGAAAAGG
>CAZNAK010000229.1:0-4544 GCA_964570645.1 uncultured Cytophagales bacterium
CCGCGTGAATATCTCCAATGTTATGGAGAAAGATTACTACGGTAGCCTAGTCGGTGGGGTGTTCTTTGCCTTTATCGGCTTACCGATTTTGGGGCTAGTTTATACCCCTTTCATTTTGGGGAGTGTTAACTTATTTGTTGCCTTGTCGCTGTACCTGA
This sequence comes from uncultured Cytophagales bacterium, assembly GCA_964570645.1. Classification (GTDB taxonomy): domain Bacteria; phylum Bacteroidota; class Bacteroidia; order Cytophagales; family Bernardetiaceae; genus DAISIL01. The sequence continues at coordinate 159 of CAZNAK010000229.1, forward strand.
TCCTGCAGAAGATGGTTGTCCCAAACTGGCAACCGATCATACAGGGGTTAGGGGCGTTAGTGGCTTTGGCTTTGCTTACAGGGGCGATTTTTGCCGAGTACCTAATCAATAAGGGCGAGCAAAAGCGGTATCTTGATCGGGTCATTTTCCAAGAGCAGACCGAGTATCAGAAGATTGTTCTCACCCAATTTAAAAACGACTACTGGCTTTATCTCAACTCCAACCTTCAGTTAAGTACCTTCGATGAATACCTTTACCACGAGCCTATGGTGCATACGGCGATGGGCTTATCGCAGCATCCGCAAGACGTTTTGGTGCTCGGTGGTGGAGATGGCTGCGCGATTCGTGAGGTGTTGAAGCATCCTTCCGTCAAAAACATTACGCTCGTTGATCTTGATCCCGAAATGACTCGACTAGGGGCGGAAAACCCCATTTTTAGGGAGATGAATCAAAATGCTTTTGATAGTCCGAAAGTAAATGTGCTAAACGGTGACGGATTTACCTACCTCGAAAAGACGAAAGACTTTTATGATGTTATCCTGATTGACTTTCCCGACCCTAAAACGATCGACCTGAACCGTCTTTATACCTTGGAGTTTTACCGCCTCTGTGCGCGGCAACTCCGTCCTAACGGCATCATGATTACGCAGGCAGGTAGTCCCTATTATGCTACACGCGCCTTTCAGGCGATTGACACAACGGTAACGGCAGCGGGTTTCTCGACAATTCCATTACACAACCAAGTGATGACCATGGGAGAATGGGGCTGGATTCTGGGTAGTAAAAGTATTCCGAAAGAAGACCTCAAAGGACGCATTCAGCAACTTCCACTAGATGACCTTGAGTTGCGCTGGCTCAACGAAGAGGCACTCTATCTGATCACCTCATTTGGTAAAGACTGGAAAGGAACGCCCAAGCCCGAGGTGAATACCATCCGCAACCCTGTGATTTACAATTATTACGACAAAGGAAGTTGGTATTTGTACTAATGGATAAAGTCGAGCTACGTCTCTACCTTTTCTAGCTCCTCTTTCACTGATTTACGTATTACATGGACGTACTCTTCGGCTTCCTTACTCGCTGAGGCAAGTACCTCCTGTGCCCCTTGTAGTCGGAAAAGCTGAAAGCTCCCTTTGCTTTTATCCAAGGCGAACCTTAGTTCAGTGGTGTTTTTTTGTTTCAGTACGTCCTCTAATTCGCTGAGTTGTTGTTGGAATAAAGTCAGGGATTTTCTGATAAACACTTGATCGTTTTGTGCCAACTCTTTGAGGTTACTAAAACTAGGCTGCTTGAAGGTCGATACTTCACTTGTATGCAGGCGTAGTTTCTCGGCTAGAGCCTCGGGCTGATATGGCTTTTTGATCCAGTCAGAGAAGCCAAAGGCCAGAAGGCTATCATCGGCCTCTCCTGTCAGGGCGATGACTTTGAGTTTTCGTAAACTGACCTTTTTGTGGTCACGAATCCGCCTAACCGTTGTTTTTCCATCCATTTCGGGCATATAAACGTCCATCAACACAAGGTCAAAATTATGACCCGCTTCTAGTTGTTCAAGTGCTTCTTTTCCATCGTAAGCTGAAACGACACTTACGCCCCAGAGTGTCAAAATTCGCTGTGTCACCAAGTGATTGAGCCGATCATCGTCCACCAAAAGAAGGTTCAAGCCTTCGAGTTCACTGTGTGTATTTTCTGAGACTTGTTCAACAAAGCTTTGCGTCTCCTTACCAAAATCTAACTCAAAGCTAAAACACGAGCCTTCGTCAACTTTACTCTTCACCGAGATTTTCCCCCCTTGCAACTCGACTAAGTTTTTTGTGGTTGATAAACCTAAGCCTGTTCCACCGTACTTACGTGTCGTATCACTCGCTGCTTGCGTGTAGGAATCAAAAATGCTAGAAAGCCGCTCTTCTGGAATGCCAATGCCTGTGTCTTTTACACTAACCCTGAGTCGAACTTTGTCACCTTCGAGTTCTGTAGATTCCGCAATGATCCGAACATTTCCATGCTCAGGGGTAAACTTGATCGCATTACTGACTAGGTTGGTAACAATCTGATTTAGCCTAAGTGGATCGCCGATCAGTTTGACTCCGAGGTGATTGGGTAGAGAAAGGTCTAATTCAATATTCTTTGCTTTTACCTTTGCCACAAAACTTTCCCGAATTTTTTTGAGTACGTGTGTCGGGTCAAAGGTGATATGCTCAAACTCTAGCTTCCCCGCTTCTAATTTTGCAGCATCCAAAAGGTCACTGATTAATGCCAGTAAGGTGTCTGCCGAAAAACTTAGTACTTCCAGTTGCTGCTTACGCTGTTTGGCTGGAAGGTCCGTTTTTAAGAGGTGCGCCGACTGTACAATGACGTTAAGCGGGTTTCGCATCTCATGGCTGATCATATTCATAAACTGCTCTCGCGATGCCGAGGCTTCTTCGAGTTTTTCGTTGGCTTGCTCAAGGGCACGATTGGTTGCCAAAAGATTTTGGGTACGTTCTTCTACTTTTGTTTCTAGGCTTTGGTTGGCGGTTTTGAGTTTCTCGATAAGCCCTTTTTTATCTTGGCGCAGTTGCCATGTTTCCAGAGCTTTATCTAGGGTAAGTCGCATTTCGGTTTTTACCCAAGGTTTGATCAGATAACGATAAATGCCAAACTCGTTAATGCCCTTGATGGTGGTATCTGCGTCGCTGTATGCCGTGAGTACAATCCGAATAGCATCGGGACAAACTTTCCGTGCCTCTCCCAAAAACTCCAGCCCAGTCATATTCGGCATCCGCTGGTCTGTGATGATCGCCTGAACGGGCTGCTGCCGCAAAATCTCTAGCCCCGCCTCACCCGAGGAGGCCGTGAAGACCTTATAAAAACGCCGAAAAATACTATTGAAAACCCGAAGGTTGGTATCCTCATCGTCCACATAGAGAATATTGTATCGCTTCATAGCACAGAATAAGTCAGAAATCTGGAAGTATAGTTTTTGGATATTGGCTCAACTGATCACCCAAGATAGCTAAAAATTGTATTATTCAAATAAAAAACTAAATAAAACAAGGTATAGGTGACTAATTTATGTGCTAAAATCAGCTATTCTTTGACTTAAGGCCTCCCAAAGCATGTAGATTTCCGTAATTTGAGCCATCAAAAAAAGGCCTTTATCCATCAAGCGTAACTTTGAGGGGGGAAGGCAGACTAATGATTAACACACAACACCATTTTTTATGTTAGAACTACTTAAAGAGTTTGAAAACAAGTCACCCGAAATCGTCTTTGAATGGAATGATTCCGAGACAGAAGCTCAGGGCTGGGTTGTCATTAACTCCCTCAGAGGAGGGGCCGCAGGTGGCGGCACACGTATGCGACTGGGGTTAGATAAGCGCGAGGTGGAATCGCTGGCCAAAACCATGGAGATCAAGTTTAGCGTCTCTGGACCTGCCATTGGTGGGGCTAAGTCAGGCATTAATTTCGATCCCAATGATCCCAGAAAGGAGGGCGTTTTGATCCGCTGGTATCAAGCCATCACGCCACTTCTGAAGTATTACTACGGTACGGGCGGAGACCTGAATGTGGACGAAATTCACGAAGTTATCCCGATCACAGAGGACTGTGGCGTATGGCATCCGCAAGAGGGAATTTTTAACGGCTATTTTCAGCCTACGGAACCTCAAAAAATCAATCGCATTGGTCAACTTCGGCGCGGCGTGATTAAAATCATTGAGGACGAGCAGTTTACACCAGACCTATCACGCAAGCTTACCATCGCAGATATGATAACGGGCTTTGGTGTAGCGGTTTCGGTGTTTCATTATTATGACGTTTGGGGTGGTTCTCATGAAGGTAAGCGCGCCGTTATTCAGGGTTGGGGCAACGTAGCCTCAGCGGCAGCGTTTTATTTGTCGCAGCGCGGTGTCAGGATTGTTGGCATCATTGACGCTTCGGGCGGACTCATCAAAGCTGAGGGCTTTAATCATGAGGAAATTCGTACACTTTACCTGTCCAAGCGTGGCAATAAGCTTGAGTCACCCGACATGATGTCTTTTGAGGAAGTCAATGCTAAAATTTGGGATTTAAACGCTGAAATTTTCGTACCCGCCGCCGCCTCACGCCTCATCGAACAGGATCAGATTGAGCGCATGATACAAACCAACCTAGAGGTTGTCGCCTGTGGAGCCAACGTCCCTTTTGCAGACTCTGAAATCTTTTTTGGCTCCATTGCAGACCATACCGACCGGCATATTTCACTGATTCCAGACTTTATTGCGAACTGTGGCATGGCGCGCGTATTTGCCTACTTTATGAGCCAAGACGACGTAGAGATGACCGACGAAGCCATCTTTGAGGATACTTCCCAGATTATTCGCAGGGCACTTGAACGCACTTACGAGCAGTCCAATGAGAAGACGGGTA
>CAZNAK010000230.1:0-2119 GCA_964570645.1 uncultured Cytophagales bacterium
GGCTACACGTTTTTGGGCATCGAAGAGCCGTTTTTATATCGTTTGGTCGATATTTTAGCGGAGCAGTTTAAAGAAGTGTTCCCAGAAATTCCTGAACAGAAAGAGCAAATTCAGCGTGTGATTCAGCAGGAGGAAAAAGCTTTTTTACAAACGCTGGAAAAAGGGCTTAAACTCTTTGAAGACGTTCGTGCAAACCTTGGGGGTAAGGATACCGTAGATGGCGAAACCGTTTTCCGTCTTAATGATACCTTTGGTTTCCCTAAAGACTTGACGGCACTTATCGCGCGTGAGCAAGGGCTAAAAATCGACGAAAAAGGCTACCAAAAAGCCCTCGAAGCCCAGAAAAACCGCTCCCGAAGTGCAGCAACTTCCGATAAAGGCGATTGGATCGAACTCTTGCCCGATGCCGAAGTCGAGTTTGTGGGATACGATGAACTCGTAGCACAAACACGGATTATCAAATACCGTGAGGTCAAAGAGAAAAAGAAAACGTTCTACCAGATTGTCCTCGACAAAACGCCGTTTTATGGCGAAAGCGGCGGGCAAGTCGGTGATCGTGGGTACTTGGAAGCCGCTGGAGAGAAAATAAGCATTCGCGATACGAAAAAGGAAAATGATCTCATCATTCTGATTGCAGATAAGCTCCCAACTAATCCAGAAGCGGAATTTGCGGCAGTGGTGGACGCACGAAAACGCTCGTTTACGGCTAACAACCATACCGCAACACACTTGATGCACTCGGCATTACGTGAAGTTTTGGGCGATCATGTGGCACAAAAAGGCTCACTCGTCAACGAAAAAGGTTTGCGTTTTGATTTTTCGCACTTCCAAAAAGTGGAACCTGAGCAACTCCGCGAGGTAGAGCGCATGGTTAACGAAAAAATCCGTGAGAACATTGCCAAAACCGAAGAGCGCAGCGTCCCGATTGAGGAAGCCAAAGCACGTGGGGCGATGGCTTTGTTTGGAGAAAAATACGGCGACTCGGTTCGGGTAATCACTTTCGACCCGCAATACTCGGTAGAGCTTTGTGGGGGAACGCACGTACCGGCAACGGGGCATATTGGACTTTTTAAAATCACTTCAGAAAGTACTGTTGGGGCGGGCATACGCCGCATTGAAGCAGTAACGGCAGAGGGCGCAGAAAAGTTCGTCCTTGATAAAGAAAGTCTCATTCAAGACCTAGGCGAACTCATTGGGGAGAGCGCAGATTTGCGAAAAAGCGTTCAAAAACTCGTCGAAGAGAGAGAAAAACTCGCCAAAAAGCTCGAAGCACTAGAAAATCAAGCGACGCAGGCAGCTAAAAACGACCTCTTGAAGAAAGTCGAGGATAAAAACGGCATCAACTTTTTGGCCACAGAGGTAAGTTTACCGTCGGCACAGGCAGTAAAACAAATCGCCTACGAGATGCGTGAGCAAGTTGAAAACCTCTTTTTGGTCTTGGCAGCAGAAGTAGAAGGAAAGCCACAAATCGCTATTATGATCGCCGATAATGTCGTCTCGGACGAACTAAACGCCTCTAAACTTGCCCGTACTTTGGGTAAAGAGATCAAAGGCGGTGGCGGTGGGCAGCCGTTTTTCGCTACGGCAGGCGGTAAGGATTTGAGTGGACTGCCGCGTGTGGTAGAGAAAGCGAGGGAGATTTTGTAGATTGCTAAATGGAAAATTTGCCAAGACTTAAAGTCAGGAACTTTGGGCCAATAAAGGAAGCAGACCTTGCAGTAAACCGCTTTACCGTAATCATCGGGAAGCAAGCCTCTGGCAAGAGTACGCTGGCTAAGTTGTTGTATTTTTTCTATGAGTTGCCCGAAATACTACGAGTATATTACACTGATAAAGATCAAATTGTAATCAGTAAAGAAGAGCTTGAAAAAAGAATAATCACGCAATTTGAGTCTTATTTTGGATCGTTAAATCGAAAAAAGACTGATGTTTTTATCAGTTTCGGTACTAAGACGGCTTTTAGCGTTTGGAACGAGGCTATATTTTATATTGTCCTACCCAAACAGATAAAAAAACTAAGACAGACAATCAACGCATGGGAAGTTGCTTTTGAACGGAATAAAAGTCTTCACAGGTGATATAATTGATCTGAACAAGGTCATCCCTTAACGAAAACCCC
>CAZNAK010000230.1:2129-4534 GCA_964570645.1 uncultured Cytophagales bacterium
ATGAGTAGATTCATCGCCATTGATTTCGAGACGGCTAACCACCAACGAAGTAGTGCCTGCCAGCTTGGAGTCAGCGTTTTTGAGGATAACAAGATCGTGGCAGAGTATCAGTCCCTGCTCCGACCCTATCCCTATTACTTTTTATCGACGCACGTTCGCGTTCATGGAATTGAAGCCGCCGATGTCATCGACGCACCCAGTTTTGAAGAGTATTGGCAGGAAATCAGTCACCTTTTTACGTCCGATGCTCTTGTGGTGGCACATAACGCCTCTTTTGACATGAGCGTATTACGGGCGTGTTTCGATACATACGGCATAGCCTACCCTAGTTTGAAGTATGGATGTTCTTATCTGACGGCTAAGAATTTGGTTAGAGGACTTCCCAGCTATTCCTTATCCAAAATTTGCGCGCGTTATGGTATCACTTTCCAGCATCATGATGCGCTGGAGGATGCACGAGCCTGTGGATTATTAAGCGTAGAGCTGCTAAAGTTCAAAAATGTCAGCTCTTGGGATGAACTCATTGAAAACGAGGGCTATGAAGTCGGTAAGCTGTTTCCTGAGGGGTACACGCCTTTTCGGAGTTACAAAAAAGGCCGCTCAAATTGGAGTTCCATCGAAAGAATCGACACCAAAAGTATCACATCTCGGAAAAGGATCTTTGATCCTAATCATCCGTTCTTTCAAAAGCGCGTTGTTTTTACTGGTTCTTTAAAGTCCATGAACCGCCATGCGGCGATGCAAGCCGTAGTTGATGCAGGCGGAATCGTGCATCCGCAGAATTTAAGTATGGCGACAAGTTTTCTGGTGATGAACCAAAAATATTATCGTAATTTTTCTCTCGTTAGCGGACACAAAACCAGCAAAATGAAAAAAGTACGTGCCTACATCGAAAAAGGAGTAGGGATAGAAGTTATTGGGGAGGAACAGTTTAAAGAGCTTCTTGAATTTTAGTCAGCAATGAAAAAAGCCATATTTTTTGACGTAAACGAAACACTCCTTGACCTTAACGGGCTAAAAACGCAGTTTGCCAAGCATTTTGACGACGCTCATGTTCTGAAATATTGGTTCACGAAGCTCTTACACAGCTCTAGCGTTATGGGCGCGATGGGAGAATACCGAGATTTTGATGAATTGTCAGAGGCTGCTTTGGAAAGTGTATTTTTTGAAAATGAGAAAACACTCACCCCAGACACAAAAGCCGAAATATTGGGGGAGTTCAGGAGGTTGCCCGCTCATAATGACGTAAAACCTGCACTAGCGGCGTTACGTAAACATGATATTCGTCTGGTCGCCGTTTCCAATTCTTCATCAAAGATGCTGAAAACGCAACTCACTAATGCTGGAATAATTGAACTTTTTGATGCGTATTACTCCGTAGATCAGGTCAGAAAATATAAGCCCTTCCAAGAGATTTACCTTTTTGCGGCAGCGCAAGAAAAACGCATTCCAGAGGAAATTATCATGGTCGCTGCTCACGACTGGGATCTGTCTGGAGCCAAAAAGGCAGGGTTGGCGACAGCTTACATCGAGCGGAAAAGAGAAATCTATCACCCTTTCTACCCAAAAGTAGATTTCGTTATTTCAGCTTTGGACGAGCTTTTGGAGGTTATTAAGGGATAAAAATAAGAAGCGCTGGAATGTTACCATCACTCTGGTACTCAGTCAAACAAAACTTCGCACTTCGTCTTTATTCCATATAAAAACTTTTCTAAAGAAAATTATGAGTCAAATTAACTGGGAAGTAGTAAGCGAGTACGAAGACATTACCTATAAAAAATGTGATGGCGTAGCAAGAATTGCCTTTAATCGCCCTGAGGTTCGGAATGCCTTCCGCCCCAAAACCGTTGGAGAGTTGTATCATGCCTTTTTGGATGCCCGCGAGGATACGTCTATAGGAGTTGTGCTATTTTCTGCCGAGGGACCCTCGCCCAAAGATGGAATTTACTCCTTCTGCTCAGGTGGAGATCAGCGTTCGCGTGGTCATCAGGGATATGTGGACGACGAAGGGATGCCACGGCTGAACATTTTGGAAGTACAACGCCTGATTCGCTTTATGCCCAAGGTCGTGATTGCGGTCATACCGGGCTGGGCGGTTGGTGGCGGGCACAGCCTCCATGTGGTCTGTGATCTTTCGCTGGCAAGTCAGGAACACGCCATTTTTAAGCAGACCGATGCGGATGTAACCAGCTTTGACGGTGGATATGGCTCTGCATATTTGGCAAAAATGGTGGGACAGAAAAAGGCACGTGAGATTTTCTTCCTTGGACGAAATTACTCGGCGCAGGATGCGCTAGATATGGGTATGGTCAATGCCATTTTTCCACACGAAGAACTCGAAGATCGCGCGTATCAGTGGGCGCAGGAGATTTTGGAGAAATCACCTACTTCGATCAAAATGCTTA
>CAZNAK010000231.1:0-4519 GCA_964570645.1 uncultured Cytophagales bacterium
CAAGACCTCAGTAGGTGACTTGATGGGTTTCGAGATCGCGCACCATTCGCTTAACCTGTATGGTAAATGCTACGACAAGGCAAGCTGTGAGAATTACAAAAAATACGGCACTAAAGGGGAGAAGGAAAAGTTGTAAGAAAGAGATGCAAAATAAAAAAGCCACTCTATTTGTATAGAGTGGCTTTTTTCGTGTGCTTACATTTCGCGCTTACCTATTTTGTTTTCAGGCGAGTCCATGTATCCTCACGCCCAAATAATGGAGTACCAATGTAGCCCTTTACCTTGATCGTATTCTTGTTAGGCATCTTGATCACGCAATCGTATGTACTTCCGTTGTTTGGATCGTAGATGGTACCATCTACCCATTCGCCTTCTTCCTCATCGTATTCAAATCCGCGTAACATGACGTAACCCAGAAGCGGCTTATTTCGCTTATCTTCATCGGGATTGTTTACATCTGTTCTTGGCTCGCCTGTTTCAGGATTATTTGGCTCGCGAAGCCATACGATACGACCAAAGAAACGTCCCGTTTTCGCACCTCTATAAATTTGAATACGAGCCTTACCGTTACTTGGAAGCCAAAGCCCTGTAAGCTTGTCTGCATCTGAACCTTTTTGTGCGGTAGCAGAACTAAATGTCATCAACGAAAGCGCAAAGCAAACTAATGTTGCTACAAAAAATCGTTTTTTCATGGTGTGTGTTTTGGTTTAAAATTATTGAACTGTTAAAATCAAGGGCTAACTAGGTTTAAACTCACGTTGAAGTAGACTGGATTAGTTAAGTCATTCTGAGAGAAGTAAGGATCATCACCCACAAAGTAACGAGAGAAATCCCCTCCGCTATCTACATCAAAAGTCCAGTTGTAGCGGTAGCCGACTTCAAAGGCAATCCAAACGAAGCCCGATAAGGACTGCTCAAAAATTGCTTGAAGGCGTAATTCAGAGCGTCGCAGTTCAATGTCTTCAAGTACAGTGCCACTTTCGTCTTGAAACTGTCCATTACGGTTTTGTAGCCTATATGTCGCTCCTTGTAGGCTAAAACCTGCTCGCAAAATACTCTGTGTACTTAGGTTACGCCGGTAGTAGGCATAAGAAGGAAGAATCATTTCAAGCCCCCACTTATCGTTTTTCGCTGTATAATTCAACAATATGATGGGTACATAGTTTAGTTCACCCGCTAAGTATGTACGTGAAATACCAAAGGCGGACTGAAAGCGGTCGTTTCTTCGCCACCCGTATAGTCCGGCAATACTATGCCTTATCGTGCCGAGTGGTTGAAACTCATCTAGCCAATAGTCACCATTAAGATCGTGACGTGTCGAAAAAAGTAAAAACCTTTTCTCATCTAAAGGCTTAAATACTGTAAGCCCAATTCCCATGCTGCGCAAAGCACCACTACGACTTAGAGACTGCGCCAGAGGGTCATCTCCTGCTTCAAAACTATTCCCAAAAGTGTATTGACTCTCTATATAATTAAAACCGAGACTAACTGTAAGGTCGTTTTGGGAAATTACTGGAAATAGAGTCGAGATGCGAAGCCCGTGCGTACTACCAACAGTAAAGTCCTGCGGAGCAGGTGTCCCTGTCTCAGACTCTGCGTTGGTCGTAAGTGTATAACTAGGCTGAAAATCATAACCTACTGAAATGAGACGCGAAGGCGTGATACCAAAAATTTTGGAGGAGCAATAAGGTTTGGCAACATTGCCATCTACTGTCTCCATATCGCCGCTGAAGGCACTAAAATCCATATCGGCTGGTGCCTCCTCGTCCTCATCGGGAAGCTCCTCTTCCTCCTGCGCCCAGGAAAAGGTACAAGCACCCAATAATAAAAATAGCGTAAAAAGCAATGAACGTGTTTTCATAGTGTGAAATTTATTGATTAATGGTTAACAAATCAATTTACGAAAGTATTAGGCATGACGAGCAAATCTGTCATTAATTTTAGGTTATTTAAGCAAAGTGTGGTTTACTCACTCGCAAGCGATCAAAAACATCATCCTTAATAAATACTACCTGCAATGACTGGTCTGCTTGTGCGGCACTCATCACAAAAACAGACCGAAGACGCTTCGTTGTGAAAGGCTCTAGCTGACGGTTAAAATCTTCGATGAAAAAACCTTGAAAAATACCCGATGAAATACCCGGAAGTTCAATGCTTGCCTCCTGACCTTCAAGCTGAAAGCGAAATATCCAGCAGTTACCTTCCTCAGCACTCGAAATTTGGGTTAGCACAACGTCGGGTTTAATTAGCTGTGCCACCTGTTCCAAGAACTGCACATAACTCAAGCGATCAGGAAAGGCTGTCTTATCCATGTCTAAGTAGCGCAACACGCCCGAAAGCCTCTGAAAAGTATTGAGTAAAGAGGCAAGCTCCGTCCAGTTATCTTGCGTAAGTGCCTCGACCTGTTTGGAAATAGTACGAATCATCGACTTATGTTGGTGGTTACGCATCAAATATACACGCAAATTTGGTCTTTTTTGTGACTTCATACAAACTACCATTGCTCAAAAAAGGAAGCTCTTTTATAAGTGAAATCTTGTTAAAAGCAGTAGGCAGGAAACCTTATTCTAAAAAGAAGCGTACTTAATTAAATATAACATTCAAGCTACCATGAAGAAAGCCACCAAGGTAACGTTAGGCGTACTGACAGCCCTCCTCTTGTTCTCTGCTTTTCGTGCCGAAGAGCGTTACTTCGAGATTGCCAAAAATCTTGACATTTTTGCCACGCTATACCGCGAAGTAAATACCTATTATGTGGACGATATTAATCCGACCAAAACGATCAACCAAGGCATTGACGCGATGCTGGCTTCCTTAGACCCTTACACCAACTATATCTCGGAAGACCGCATAGAGGATTATCGCACCATGACCACCGGCGAGTACGGCGGTATTGGGGCGAGTATCAGTACACGAAACGGAAAAACAATGGTTGCTATGCCCTTTGAAGGCTTTCCTGCCGATAAAGGAGGACTTAAAATAGGGGATGTAATTTTATCCATTGACGGGGTAAACCTTGCTGGCAAAAGCTCCGATGAGGTAAGCAAGCTCTTAAAAGGACAAGCTGGAACTTTGGTTGCGCTCACAATCGAACGTTATGGAGTAGGCGAGCCACTGGCTTTTACGCTAGATCGAGAAAAAATTCATATTGATAATGTAGCTTATCAGGGTATGGTCTCGGAGGATGTTGGTATGATCCATCTGACCGACTTTACAACCAATGCAAGCAAGGAGGTAAAGTCAGCGTTACTAGACTTGAAAGAGAAAGGTGCCAAGAAAATTATTCTTGACCTAAGAAATAATCCAGGTGGTCTTCTCTATGAGGCAATAAATATCAGTAATATTTTTCTTCCCAAAAGCAGTGAAATCGTTAGCACAAAGGGTAAAGTAGAAGAGTGGAACAAAAGCTATTTCGCTCTTAATCAGTCCATTGATGAGGAAATCCCTTTAGTTATCTTAGTAAATCGCGGCAGTGCCTCAGCCTCGGAGATTGTAGCAGGATCCATCCAAGATTATGACCGTGGCGTAGTAATCGGTGAAAATAGTTATGGCAAAGGACTTGTTCAGGCTACGCGTTCTCTGACATTCAACTCCAAATTAAAAGTTACCGTAGCCAAGTATTACATTCCGAGTGGGCGTTGTATCCAAGCTATTGATTACTCACACCGTAACCCAGATGGTAGCATAGGGAAGGTACCAGATTCATTACGTGTTGCCCACAAAACTCAAAATGGGCGTATCGTTTATGATGGCGGGGGAATCAAGCCTGATGTAGAGGTCGAACGGGAGGCTTTCGCGCCTATCACACAGAGCTTACTTTCCAGAAATCTGATTTTTGATTATGCAAATAAGTACGCCGCAGAACATACTGAAATTGCCTCAGCAAAAGAGTTTGTTCTCACAGACGCAGAGTACACCGCCTTTACAAAATGGCTTGAAGGAAAGTCATACGATTACATCACCGACGTTGAACGTACCATTGATGAGCTTGAGGCGACGGCACGAGAAGAAGGGTCTCTTCCTGATCTCAGAGATAAAATTGAGGGACTACGTACGGCAGTTTCGCACGACAAGACGCAAGACCTGAAAAATTTTAAAGATGAAATTCGTGAACTTTTAGAACGTGAAATTGCGATGCGCTACTATTTGGCGACGGGTGGCGTAGAGGCTACGTTTGATGATGACCTTGAAGTACAAGCTGCCCTGAAACTGTTCAAAGATCAAGATAAGTATAATCAGGTTTTGGGTAAAAAGTAAAAACACTAACTTTTCACTGATACGATAGCTCTATTCTTTTAGCTAAAGAAAGAATAGAGCTACTTTTTTGAAATGAAAACCAATCGCCCAAAAAGGCTGGCAGTACTCTCGGATGAGGAATTGTTATAAAACTTTTACTAGCAGGAGCGCATTATTATTTACAGATACACTACTTATTACCTACTTTTGTATTCATGGTAAACGAGTATCCAAAGATCATTATCGCGATGGACGGCTATGCGGGCTGTGGAAAAAGTACTAC
>CAZNAK010000232.1:0-4518 GCA_964570645.1 uncultured Cytophagales bacterium
TCTTTGGTGGAGTGATTGCCGTTTATGTGCATACGAATTTTTTCCCACAGCAGGCTATTGAATCGGCACAAAGGGTCGTGCAGGAGCAGCCTTCAAATGTCGTCGAGACACGTTACGGGCCGAAACCTATCCCTGAATCACTTGATTTTCGGTATGCCTCTAAGACGGTGACGCCGGCGGTTGTCCACATCAAAATTTTTGGCGATGCAGGTTACGCATCCAACGGCTCTACGATGGAAGACATGATGCGTGAGTTTTTTGGAGAGCCACTGCGTCCGCAAAACGGTGGGGGTGCAGGCGAACGACCTATTGGTACGGGATCGGGTGTAATTGTAAAAAGCGACGGTTACATCATCACAAATAACCATGTGGTTGAAAATGCAAATCGCATTTTGGTAGTGCTGGATGATAAACGCGAGTATGAAGCCACGCTTATCGGAACAGACCCAAGTACGGACTTGGCCGTAGTAAAAATTAAGGCAGAAGAAAGCCTTCCTACTCTTGAGTTTGGTGACTCAGACGGTATCGAGGTCGGCGAGTGGGTATTGGCCGTAGGTAATCCCTTTGATCTGACTTCGACGGTTACGGCGGGGATTGTAAGTGCCAAGGCGCGTAATATTAACATTTTGCGCAGCGCAACAGATCTCTCGATTGAATCATTCATTCAAACTGATGCAGCCGTCAACCCAGGAAATAGCGGGGGCGCACTCGTTGATTTAGAAGGTAAGTTAGTCGGTATTAACACCGCGATTGCGACCAAAACGGGTTATTATGCGGGCTATTCTTTTGCCGTGCCGATTGCTTTGGCGGGTAAAGTGATGGAAGATCTAATTGAGTACGGCAAAGTACAACGGGCCCTGTTGGGGATTCGCATTCAGAACGTAACGGCTGACCTAGTAGCATCAGAAAACCTTCGTCAGATTGAGGGCGTATATGTTGCCAGTGTCGGTGAGGCTAGTGCTGCCGACGGTGCGGGCATCAAAAGTGGTGATGTGATCATTGCCGTAGATGAGGTGGAGGTAAACTCAAGCTCAGAGTTGCAGGAGCAGGTAGCGCGTCACCGTCCCGGAGATGCGGTGTCGGTCAAATACGTCCGCGATGGCGAGGAAAAAACGACAGAAGTAACGCTTAAGAACCGTATGGGTGACACCAGTATCGTAAAAACGGGCCAGAAGGTGGAAGTCAATGAAGTAGGGGCAGCGTTACGCCCACTTAATGCCGATGAAAAAGCACAGCTCGGTATGAACGGTTTGCGCGTAGAGGAAATTAAGCGTGGCGGACGTTTTGCGCGTGCAGGCATTCCCGAAGGATTTATCATTACACACGTAGAGAAAGACCGTGTAAACAACGTTAAAGACCTGCAAAACAAAATTGAGAACAAGCAGGGAGGTGTTCTCTTTGAGGGTTTTGAGCCAAGCGGGGAACGCGGTTACTACGCCGTAGGATTCTAAGGAAACACTTTTTTGGTATGCAAGAAAAGCCTTTTCTATCTCTTTAAAGATGGAAAAGGCCTTTTTATCTATGTCAAAAATAAAGGAGGAGGTCAGTTTTACTACTTTGCGGTGCTCAGGTGCTGCAAGGCTTTACTTACGCGGCTCGTAATGCGAGAGTCACGCGCGTTTGCTTGCATCATCTCAATCAAGACCGCGCGTTCATCAATGCCTTGTAATTGTGTTTCTGTGTATAGTCCGTCGCGCTGCGCTACGGCAGAAATTGCGGATGCAAATAGGCGTGAAGCACCAGTGACACCCTGATTTACGGACATATCCACCAATGCCGTAATGCCTGCGGGAGATTTAATAAATGACGAAGTAGCTGCCCTGATTGTCTTTTTATCTGCGGTTGTTACGTTGATATTACGACGCAAAGCGGGGTTGGCATATTCATAGGCGGCTAGTAATACCTGCAATTTGGCAATTTCGGGATCATAGCCAGCTCGTATAAAGGCTGCTGTCAGTACTTTATTATCGCGCAGGTGCTTTTCAGCCTCATCGCCTTTTCGTACGACCCCTGTTTTTGTATCAATAGTAACGGTACGGTGGTTCGAGAAACGATTGTTTCGGAAGGTATATTCCACATCAATGCCGAAACGCTGGAAGCAGTCGTAAAAAAGAAACGGGTCACGGTACTTAATGAGAGCCAGTAAGGTATGCAGAGAACGTCCACCTCCCGCAAACTGCACAAAGCCGAAAGAGAAAAACGCCCGATCCCAAGAGTTGATGGCATCAAACTTTCCCTCATTACTCGACACAAACTCCAGCACCTTCGCCATTGAGGGGTCCGCACCAATGCTCAGGTAGTACGAAGCGGGAATGGGGAATAACTGCGAACCGGCACTAGAAAGCCCCATAGGGTCTTCGGCAAAGCTGCTCTTGACGAAGTTCCGGAGGATCAGCTTTTGAACGCGGTTACGATAGTCTTTGAACTGAAATTGGTACTCGGTTTGGTTGCGGAGCATAAAGTACGTAGCGTCGTGTGGGACGACTAAGTTACTGCGATACGATGAGCTAGGCAGCATGGGTTTTCCCGAGCCTTTTCCGAGTGCTTTAGACCACCAGTCAGTTTTGAATTTTTGCTGAAACCTGCCAATACCAATACCAATCGCGGAGGCGGACATGACACTTCCTACTAGGTTTAATTCGCTTAAGCGTTTATGAACTTTTGCCAAGTCTCGTGGATTATTTGCCCCTCCACTTCCGACCGAACTCGACAAGCCAGCCCCAAAAATGTCAACCCCGTTTCTTGCGGCTACATAAAGCGTTGCTCGTTGATGCCCTTGGATATTCTGAAGCGTCTTTGGTGAAGGGGAACTTACTGCGGACATTGTTCTCCCGTTAGGATACGTAATGTCCACTTGTCCAACGGGTTTACTCGGGCGCACGCTGGGGCGTTCTACTTTTGGTCGGACTACTGTGGGACGACTCACGGTAGGTCTTGAAGTAGTTGCAGTACCCCCAGAGCTAGATGAAGATGCCGCGCCCGGAATGGTCAAACGCTGTCCTACGCTCAAGGCATTGGAAGTTAAGTTATTGGCCCGTTTGATTGCATCCACAGATACACCTGTCTTGCGGTAGATCTTCCAAAGCGAGTCACCAGATTGTACAACGTAAACCATAGGGAAAAAAGTAAGGATTATGATAAAAGCTAAAATACCTATTTTTTTCTGTTTGACAAGCCACAGAAGCCCAAATAGAATATTATCCCTTTCGGGGACTTATTCCATTCTGTTGTACTCCATGTAGTTAGCTGTTCTGGCTGCTACTTCATCGCCCAGTAATTTTTCTATTAGATGAAATGAGAGGTCAATCCCCGCGGAAATCCCTCCTGAGGTGTAAATTTTTCCTGCTTGAGCAAAGCGCTGACCTTGTTTTGGCTGCCCCGTAGGAACGAGCTTCTGCATATCTCCGTACACCTGATGGTGCGTACAATAGGGCTTTCCGTCCAGCAAACCTAGTTTTCCGAGTAGCCGAGAACCCGAACAGATGCTTAGTGTAAAGGCGGTTTCTTGATGGGCGCGATGCACCCAATCCAAAACGTTCTGGTTTGTGATCAACTGGCGTGTTCCATCTCCCCCCGCAATAATCAGAATATCTATTTTTGGGCAGTTGTTAAAGTCGTATGTAGGGTTGAGAGACAAACCGTTGATCGCAGTTATGGGAGTCAATGCCTCACTTACCGTAAAAACACGGAAGGGTTGGGAGTCGTTCAGCTCAGCGGTTACCGAAAATACCTCAAAAGGGCCGGCAAAATCCAAAACCTCCGCCCCGTCAAAAATTAGGATACCGACGTTTCTTTTCTGGTTCATGGTAATGTAGTTAGCTACTGCAAGATATCCCTTTTCTGATTACTGTGACGACTGCACTTTTTGATTACATCAATCAACAAATTTACCAGTACTTGTGGATAAGGTTGTTAAAAAGAGTTTATATCGTTGTAAATGAATTGCTTACACTGTGGATAACTTCGTTGAAATACAATTTTAGGCGACGCTAACAGATGACTAAAATTTGGATTGACGCCCCAGATATTCGTACTTTGTTCTTCGCATGAGCCAAAAAACGACCACTAAATCCGCCAACCGATTACGCGGGCCTTCGCCGCAGTCACAGCTTCAACAAATGGGGAAACTTCTTCCACAAGCTCCCGAGCTAGAGGAAGCCATTCTGGGAGCCTTGATGCTGGAAAAGTCCGCCCTTAATCAGGTGATTGATATTCTTAAACCCGAGACGTTTTACCGTACGTCTCACCAAATGGTCTATGAGGCAATCCTTGAATTAGATAAAGAAGGCATTCCCATTGACCTACTTACGGTCACGGAGCAACTCCGAAAGGCGGGTAACCTAGAACAGGCGGGGGGCGCGTATGGCGTAACCAACCTGACGACTAAGATCAATGCCTCGGCACACATCACGACACACGCTCGTATCATCACCGAGAAGTTCATCAAGCGCGAACTCATTCAGGCTTCTTTTGACATTCAGCGGGAAGCCTTTGAGGATCAAGCGGACGTTTTTGACC
>CAZNAK010000233.1:0-4495 GCA_964570645.1 uncultured Cytophagales bacterium
CGTTTCCAAAGTCAGACAGCCCATTAAATCCTTGTTTAATTGGTTAGAAGAAAAAACAGGCATTCAGAAAGCCAATAAGGTCAGATCACGGAAAGGACTCTGGTTACATATTTTTGGTAAATTAACCACTGCTTTTTGTATTAAGACAGGATTTGCTTACCCTTGATTTGCATTACTAACCAGTCAAGCATATTTTGGAGACCAAACACCCGAAGACGATGAACAAATCCCAGCTTAAAGATTACATTGCTATGGGAAATACGCGAAAAGCACTTGAAACTTTGCAAAACTCTGTCTTACCACAATCAGAGTTTTACAACGACTTATTGGTACTGACGGCAAATTTTAATGACAACAACAAAGCCGTAATTTTGGGCATTCAAGACCCTAAAGAAAATCAACAAGAAACTAACCGCATCAATCAGCGGCTGCTGATGTTTATAGACGCACTCGAAGAAGAAGATTTGAAAACCCCTACCCCCGTGTCTATCCAAAATACTTTACTCGTACTTACCCCCGACCAAAATCGGCAGGTTGTCATGCAAGACCTTTTTTTTCGCCTCGGTATGACTACTACTCAGGTGCGGGTCTTTGATGAGCGTTTGACCTGGAAGGACTACGAAATTATCGTTTTTGATAATGAAGACCTAGCCCAAAGCCGTGATAAAAGCCCTGAAGAACTCGCCGTTATCAAGGCACGAGAAGAACAAATAAAGCACGCACTGACCGAAAGCCACGCCGTTTTGGTGCATTATGGAGGCTACCTCGATTTGGTGAACCAACATAGAAACCGAATGCAGGCAGCTAATTCTCGGTTCACCCTCTACGCCCGTATCCGTGAGGTAGCGGAGTTTTTAGAAGCTATGAAGGTCTAAAGTTTATGCCCATCTCCTACCTGCGCCTAGAGTTTACTTTCCCTTTGAAACAAACCGAAGTTCCTGCCTTTCGAGGAGCGGTAGCTGGGCGGGTAGGGCGCGAGCGAACGCTTTTTCATCAACATCAAAACCACGCAGATGGCAGTCATAGTTTGCGCCGGAAGTACCCCTTGATTCAGTACAAATGTCTTTACGGAAAGGCAAATATCATTGCGCTGGGCGAGGCAGTTGAGGAGATTCATCATCTTTTTGCCGATGCGGACTGGACGATTGCTATTCGGGGACAAAAACACTCCCTACGCCTAAAGAAATTAACGCTAAAAGAGTACGATTTTCGGGTTTTAGAGGATGGTGAACCGCTTTACACCTACTCCCTCCGTAACTGGCTGGCACTAAACCCAGAAAACTACGAAGCCTACCAACATGCCACAGGTATTGGTGCGCGTATTCAGCTTCCGGAAAGCGTCATGAAAGGGCAAATCTTAAATCTGTTGCAGGGTTTAGGTATTTGGCTGGAGGAGTACCTCGTCGTTCATTTGCAGGATATACCGCAGCAATACGTAATGACGCACAAAGGGGTGAAATTGACGGCATTCAGTGTACGCCTCCAGACGAACCTTTTTGTACCTAATTATCTGGGACTTGGCAAAGGGGCAAGTCGTGGGTTTGGGGTGTTGAAGTTTCATTCAGATAAAAAATAACATTTATATCCTTTAGGACTCAAAAACTCGTATGGATATTTTTTCAAAATCCTTTATGGAATTGTGTGGACGCTTGACTCCTAAGAGCAGAAGTTCACCAAACCATATTTTGAACATGAAGAATTTAAAGAGAGTAATCGGGATAGTTGCCTTGCTGTTTTGGGTGAGTGCATGCCAAAAGCAGAATGAAAAGGGTGAGGGTAATGATAATCGTGCGGTAACGGAGAGTGTCGCTTATGAGGACCTGCCAACATCTGCCGAAGAAGGTGTGAGGATGGAATTAGAGGAGCGCGTTGCCGAGTCTCCACGGATGACCAAAGCGCGCCGGGCAATGAAGAAAGAATCTCGTGATGCAAGTATAGGCATAACAACGGACGAATCGACCCCCGATTATAATACCGAGGAATACGACAAAATCAGTGAAAATATTTTTCTGCGTCCGGCGCAAAGTCCGCTTTCGACCTTTTCGATTGACGTAGATGGTGCATCTTATAGTAATGCTCGGCGGTTTATTAACATGGGGCAGTTACCTTATCAAGATGCGGTTCGGATCGAGGAGTTCGTCAATTACTTTAGCTACGACTACCCTGAGCCAGAAGGCGATACACCATTTTCAGTGACTACAGAAGTAGCGAGTGCGCCGTGGAACCCTAAAAACAAGTTGGTTCATATTGGTTTACAAGGCAAAAACCTGAATTATAACGAACTCGCGCCTAGTAACTTGGTCTTTTTGCTTGACGTTTCGGGTTCTATGAGCGATCAGAATAAGCTGCCTTTGTTGAAGTCTTCTTTACGGATGCTTTTGGATCAGCTCAGCCAAGAAGACCGCGTAGCCGTTGTGGTTTATGCAGGGGCAGCGGGACTTGTCCTGCCCAGTACGCCCGCTACGCAGAAAGATAAAATTATGAGTGCCCTCGATGAGTTGGAAGCAGGCGGCTCCACGGCAGGAGGTCAGGGTATTGAATTAGCCTACAAAGTGGCAATGGAAAACCTGATTGAAGACGGAAATAACCGCGTAATTTTGGCAACTGACGGCGATTTTAATATTGGTACCTCGTCTAGCTCAGAGCTAGTGCGATTGATCGAAGAGAAGCGTAAGTCGGGGATCTATTTAACAATCTGCGGATTTGGCATGGGGAATTATAAGGATGGACGCATGGAGCAAATCAGTAATGCGGGTAACGGTAATTATTTTTACATTGATAATGTAAGCGAAGCGCGTAAGGTATTTGTCAAAGAAATGCGAGCGACACTTTTTACCATCGCTAAAGATGTAAAGATTCAGGTTGAGTTTAATCCTGAACACGTGCAGGCGTATCGTCTGATGGGTTATGAGAATCGTAAACTTAATGACGAAGACTTCAATGATGACACCAAAGACGCAGGTGAGCTTGGTGCAGGGCATACGGTAACGGCATTGTACGAGATTATCCCTGTAGGCGTAGAGTCAGCGTTTTTGGGTGATGTAGATGACCTGAAATACCAGAAAATGGTCAGTACAGAAAATAAAACATCGGGCGAGCTCCTGACGGTGAAGTTACGCTACAAAAAGCCTAATGAGAATAAAAGTAAACTCATTACGCAAACACTCAAAAATGAAGATCATGACTGGGAAGAGGCTTCGGCAGACTTTCAGTTTTCGGCAGCAGTAGCAGAGTTCGGATTGTTACTTCGTGGCTCGGAATTTAAAAGTGAAGCTCGTTTTGAGCAAGTGCTTCGTCTTGCGCGCCAGTCTAAAGATGAAGATGAGGAGGGATACCGTGCCGAGTTTATCCGTTTGGTGGAGTCCTCGCAGTTGTTAGCAAAAAAATAAACGAGCGCGTGGTTGAGCAACTAGAAACACTTACCTTTAAGAGCTAAGGGTGAGTGTTTTTTTTGAGGGGTGAGGGAGTCTTTTCGTTCTGTCTGCTAAGGTGGTTTATGCCAAAGAAATTTGAAGTGAGCTAGGTTGTTAAAAAGGTTATTTTTTATGTTTTAACGAATAAAAATGCAATGTTAGCCAAGTAACTATTGGTTTAGTCGATACTTTCCTTTGAGTGGCATGATTTTAGAGTATTTTTAACCAAAGTCTTAAAAGTATGAAAAGTACTCCTACAAAAATACTGATTTATTTCCTGTTATTTTCCAGTTTATTCACGGTTACTCGGTTGACTGCGCAGGATGAAATGCCCGAAAACGCTGATGACGTAATTGAAAATATCCGCGTCGCCATTCGTGTGGGTAACTCCAAAGAGCTAGCCAGTTACCTTCATGATCCTGTGGAGTTAAACCTAGAAGAAAAACGTGAGAGTTACAGTCGAAATCAAGCAGAATTTGTTTTGCGCGATTTTTTCACCAAATATGAGGTAGTAGAGTTTTCTTACGTCCATCAGGGATCTTCACGTGAAGGTTTAAAGTATGTTATCGGGAAGTATGAGCATTCCGAGGGATCGTTCCAAGTTTATATGCTGCTCAAAAAAGATGCAAACAGTAACGAAATGCGCGTAAGTATGGCTAATTTTAGCGAAGAGTCTTAGTTTTGTTGAGTCGTTAACCCGATTAGATTGAACAATTAAGGAAGGCGAGGGTTTCCTAAGTGTCATTTTTTGCTATCATTATGGATACGAGCTATCGTCAAAAAGTTACCCCGCGTATGATCTTTTCGCGCTATTTTAATTCCAAAATCTTACTTTTTGGGGAGTACAGTATAATACATCACTCCATGGGTCTTGCTGTTCCCTACGACCTCTTTCAGGGGCGGCTTGTCTTCCGGCAGGTGACGCAGGTATCGCCCAAAATCATAAAGGTAATAGTGCGGAACTGGCCCCAGCATTCGTGAATGTTCGGGCAATTGGCTTCTTCGCACACCGTGTGCAATCCTTGTTGGCGCACCAGCTTTTTCAAATCCACATAATTCTTGGTGCCGGTGAGGCGGGGTTT
>CAZNAK010000234.1:0-4484 GCA_964570645.1 uncultured Cytophagales bacterium
GCGTAAGAAGGTCTGGTCCATTGTCACCGAAGCCCTTCAGATCAATAATCCAGCTGGGGTGACGATCAATGGTGATGTCGAATTAACCAACACACTATTCTTAACAGATGGTATCATCACCATTCCTAACCCGAGTGATGCCATTACCCTGGTAGGTCCTAATGCAGGTGTATTTGGTGCCAATTACACACCATCCTTAGGAGCTTTATCTGCAGGAGGCTCTGCGACTAGTTTTGTGAACGGAACCTTTGCTATTGATAATCTTTCTGACGGTGGAGTTTTCTTCGCTCCTGTTGGTGACGTTCAGCCTCAAGGAGCCGTGTATGCGCCTGCAGGTGTAAATGCAGCCCCTGCAAACGGCGGACCTTTCACTTTTTCCTACACGTATATAAATCCTGGAGAGTATGTGCCTGAAGGAGGAATGGACCCATTTGACGTAGAAGACCTTGGATTACCTACTGTTGATCCGAACCAGCTTGAGAACGCCAGCCAAGAAGAGTGGTGGAACATTACAGGCGGAGGAAACGTGCAAGTGCTTCTCTCTTGGGGGGCGCACAGTGGAGTCACTACGCCAAGCAATCTGGTAACGGCTCAGTGGAGCCAGTTTAATAATATTGATCCTTCAGATGGTTCTGATACTTGGCAAAATACAGGCTCAGGCGGAACGACTGGTTCATCTAATGGTGGGATAATCAGCTCAGGAACAGTAGATTTTAGTGCTCTGGGTGGTTCGGGAGCGTTTACCCTTGCCTCCTTACTTGAACCTGAAACACTTTTTGATGGTGCAGGTGGACTTAACAACCCGCTCCCAGTGGAGTTCCTTGACTTTACGGGTGAGCTCATCGAAGAAGGCGTTGATCTGGACTGGAGTACAGCCACAGAGTCCGAAAACGATTACTTTGACGTAGAGCGTTCGGCGGACGGTTTTGACTACAGAGCTATTGGACGTGTAGAAGGAGCTGGAACAACCAACGAGGTGCAGCACTACACCTTTCTTGATCCAAATCCACTTTGGGGGACATCTTACTACCGACTGCGTCAGGTGGACACTGACGGTACAACAAGTTTTTCCAAAGTTATCGTTATTCACAATGACCGCGAGGGTGCAAAAGTAATTGTTGCTTATCCGAACCCATTTGGTACTAGCTTTACATTACGCTGGAATGGATATGGCGGAGAGATGCAGGTCAGTATTTACGACCTACAAGGACGCACGGTTTATGACTCCAAGATAATAGAGAGCGATACAAACGGTACGTGGCAGTTTGAGCAAGGGGAACAGCTAAGCGTGGGAATGTATCTTGTACGCGTCAGAATTGGCGAAGAGGTGCAGTCCTTTAAGCTCGTGAAGAAAGAGTAATCATTGAAAAAATCTCGATAATCAAAAAGCCATTGGAAAGTTACTTCCAATGGCTTTTTTTAATCCTAATTCGTAAATCAAGTCATTAGTAGTCAGTCCTTTAAGTTGTAGAGGCTCACTGTTGTGTGACTAGCTGTAAAAAAGATTCACAGCCGTGAATCTCTACGATAAATAGAAAATTGATTGTCAAAAAATTACAAACTGAGAATTAGGCTCTTGAAACGATTTAAAACGGAACTCACGTTACTTACTTCGTCCGATCAATGATTAGCTTTCCCCTTTCGTTCCACTCACGGCGCACGTAAGGCTCAAAATCAGAGAAGGCTTTGTCATCGTACTGTGTTTCACGCTTTCGGTTTCGGATTCCCCCTCGATCATAGTATTCGATCCAGCGATATACTTTTGATCCATTTCTGTAATATCCCCGTTCCGCTACTCGTCCGCTAGGATATACTTTCACGTAATAACCGTCTTTGAAGCCGTCCTTATAAGAAATGATCTCTTTGATCTTGGTTTTTGCCTTATCGTGATAAACAAACTGTGTACTTTTATAAAAACCACGATAAAACTCTTCTTTCCCTTTAAACTCTCCACGTTTGTTATAAGTCTCCCAACGCCCATGCTTCATTCCCTTATAGTAGTAGCCACGTGTCATTAACTCTCCGTCCACGTAACGCTCATAAGCACCGTGTAACAAAATTCCCTTGTCAGGCTGAAAGCGATTATCCTTAATGATCTTTTTTTCTTTCTCTGAGAAGTACATCACATTATCAACATACCGACTGGGGCGTGCCTTCTCATTTCGGGTGCAATAAAATACTTCCTCGACCTGCTTTCCATTTTTTAGGCGACGCGTAAAATAGCGTTTCACGTCGAGTTTTTCATACTCATTGCGCTTACGTTTAGTTTTACCTTTCTTTTTGGCACGATCTGCTGCCGTCTCTTGTTCCTCCTGACTGGCAAGCGGATCTTTACCGCCACCAAATACTCCTAAAAAACCACCCTTCTTGGGAGCATCCTTACTAATTGCCTCTAAATCAATAATGGGCTTCTCTACGGAGGGAAACAATCCCGTAGAAACGGTTGTGGAATCTTGCCCAAAGGCTAGAAGAGGTAGAAAAAAAAGTAAAAGAACTGAACGATATAGGTATATTTGATGTTTCATAATTACGAAAATAACAGGCATAAAATAGTGTGCAACTGAAGTACGAAAATTAAGAAAAAAAATTGAGTATTCACTTGACAAATACCTACGAGCCTCTTACTTTTGCATCATCAATTTATCCCATGGTGTAATTGGCAGCACATCAGGTTTTGGTCCTGCTAGTCTAGGTTCGAGTCCTGGTGGGATAACTCAAGAGACCGCTTCAGTACGAAGCGGTTTTTTATTTGAATCACCCCCATTTCTTACTAACTGTTTCCTTTAGATCTTGTAGGCTTCTGTTATTCACTTGACAGATTCATGTTTTCATGTTAGTAACGACAGAAATAATCTGTACATTTACAGGCTAAAAAAATGTATTATCAGGTATTTTTTAACTCACACAGACTTAAACAATCCATGCAATCATTAATTTGTCTTGATGGTGTTGTGGGCGTAGGTAAGACGACCTTAGGTGAAATTCTTGGTCAAGAGCTAAAAATGCACTTCTTTCGTGAGCCTGTCGATAACAACCCTCTTCTGGAGCGATTCTATGACGATCAAGAGCGATACAGCTTCCCGATGCAAATCTATTTTCTTAATAAACGCTTCAAAATGCTCAAAGAAGCACGGCAGCTTGGAGATTGTATTATGGATAGAAGCATCTACGGCGATGTAATTTTTGCCAAACTCCTCCAGTTACAAGGCAAAATGTCCAAAGAGGAGTTTGACCTTTACGAAGAACTTCTCGGTAATATGCTTGAACACGTGCAAGTCCCGAAGCTAATGGTATATTTGAAATGTAACGTAGATACCGCCATTTCACGCATTCAGGGGCGAGGTAGAGATTACGAGCAAGCTGTTCCACGCAGCTACTGGGAGATGCTAAATACAGAATACGAGAACTACTTCCAGCATTACAACTTTTCTGAACTACTCGTTATTGATATGAACGATTTGGATTTCAGAAAAGAAGGGAAGGCAAGACAGGAGTTCGTTTCAAAAATTATAGAGCGACTATCTCAGGTTGAACGTTTAGCCTAGGTAAGAGCCTTTTATTTTGCTCGCCGAAGAACGTACTTAGTAAAGTACACCTGATTTCCACCACTCGTAACGGCGGTTACTTCCCACCCTTGCTTAGCCAAAAGCTTAAGCTGAGTAACTACCGTCGATTCATTTTCTCTGATGTTATCAATGATCCCTACGGCACTGTAATAATTATTGATCTTAACTGGCTTACTTGCGTTTCCATTCTCGTCGGTGACAATCAGGCGCGAGCGACCCACACCACCGCCCACAACAGACTCTAGCACATTAATTTGCATGTACTCGTATTGCGCTGCTTTTGGAGCTTTGGTTTCTTTTTTCTCAGATGTTGGACTTGCCCTTGTAAATGCAAAGAAAAACAAGGATGCACAGACGAAGAAACAGGCAGCTACTATAGATTTCGTGTTCATAGAAAGTTATGTTTTGCTCAAGAATTTATATTAGCAAGATTATGGAAGTCAGTCAACGTTTTGGGTAAAAAAGGTGAATGACTCACTACAATACTACCACTAGGTCATCCTGCTCTACCATCGCCCCTTTGTTGAGTACGATTTTGGTCACCGTTCCTGTTTGTGCTGTTGTTACGGTGGTTTCCATTTTCATGGCTTCAATGACAAACAAGGGAGTATTTTCGCTTACAGCGTCTCCCACCTTCACCAAAACCTCCGAGATACGCCCTTGAAGCGGCGAGCCAACCTCGTTATCTGCGCCTACTTTCTGATTTTTGATTGCCGTCACTTCTAAGTTTTCGTCGCGCACCTCCACCTTACGTGTCTGACCGTTCATCTCAAAACTCACGTGACGCATGCCGTTTTCATCGGCTTCCGAGATAAACTTCTGTGTAATAATCAAGGTCTTACCCTCGGCAACCTCAACCATCACTTCTTCTTCGTTTTTAAGTCCGTAAAGGTACGGTAAGGTAGGAATTTTACTCAC
>CAZNAK010000235.1:0-268 GCA_964570645.1 uncultured Cytophagales bacterium
TGATCTAGCTGCTCATCCGTATCCACTCCGCAGTACACAAAAGCAAGTGCAAGTGCTGGCTGATGGAGAGCTAGTTGCTGAAAAATATATTGAAAGGCTATCGTTTTCCCCGTACCCGAACTTGCTACCAACAAATACCCCTTTTTCCCGTAGGGCATAAGCACCTTTCTCCAAGTTTCATCTAGTGGTGGTCCAGGATACCTCGTCATACGAGCTATATGGTTCATAGCTTTCTTCCATGCTTCAGGTACATACTTATCAATCCCTC
>CAZNAK010000235.1:278-4472 GCA_964570645.1 uncultured Cytophagales bacterium
TTAAAATCTCTCGAAAATCTGCCATGTACTGAGGTTGATAGGCTTTCAGGTGCCGCTCCAGCTCCTTGTTGCTTACAGCATATTCATGGAATTCTGATTGCAATGCTTGGTAAAGCCTCCCGCGCTTTGTCCATTTAAAATGTCTGCCTATCCACTTCCAAAATAAAGCAACAGGAGGCGATAAATCAGGAAGGGGAAAAGGCTGACGGTAGTCCCTTCTGATTTCACTCATGACAGTTGCACATTAGCTTAAGAATCCCAAAATACACCCTCCTTTCAAAACCCACAAAAATCAAAAGGAAAACCTTGCTCATCCTAAAACTCATACTACTTATCGCAGTGCCAGCAAATGCTGACCCAATGATAGGCACAAGCGATAGCACAGCGTCGCTTGTGCCAAGGCTGTTTCACTCCACCGAAGCCTTTAAGACGACTACCTTCTAGCGTTTTGCTTTAGCACCTTGCTTTTATTCAGGGTTCTCAATAGTGACAGAAATATTTTCGCTGCCCTCCATAACTGCATCCTGCTGCACCTGAAAAACAAGCGTAGCACTTTGCTGACCTGCTGGAATGATTACTGTTCCTGTTGTGCCATCAAAGTCAGAGGAGCCTCTGACAAAGTAGTAATCATCGTTGTAGTTCGCTGATCCAGAAACGCGAAAACGGACAGGCAAATCTGACGTAACGGTAGTGGACGAGGTGAACGTAAATATCAGTGCGGCTCCGTCATCCTCTTGATGCGATGAGGTGGACAAAGCAACCGAAACATTTGGCAGACTCGCCATAAAAGCCTCTAGGTCTTCTCCAAGGAAGTACTCACCAAACTCGTTGACGATAAGCTCGACGTAATAACCGTCACGGAAAGGAACAAAATGCAAGTCGTTGTACGAGTGATGCGTCCAGGCACTCAACAGGAACTGGTTGTCATCGGGCGTATCGTTTTGGTTATTGCCCGTGTAAAGTGTCAGTCCCAGGCTATCTAACTGAGCAAAATTAGAATTTACCGCTCGTAGTGCATTAAACTCCGCTTCGGTAAAGTAAAGGCGCAGGGCATAATTTCCTGTAGGCGTATGATCGGTACGCAGTACAAAGTTACGATTGAGGTAGTCTTGTCCCTGATAGTTTCGGACACTTCCGCTGTGTAACACCGTCTGTGCGGTCACATTTCCAAGGGTGTTACCATCATCATGTACAGAAGCAATCCAGGCTCCGCCCTGCTTTAGGTGAACCCAGCCACCTCCCGAAGAAACCGCCGTTGCCGTCACTGAGCTTGCCTTATAAATGTCTGCGTTAGCCGCTAAATGAATATCGTCGATACCGATCCCGCCTTGTTCTACAAAAGCATCTGAAAAGAAGAAAATACGAAATTTAACGCTACTTCTGTCCGTCAGCGCAGCTAGAGGCACAGTATGACTCGCTACGCGCCACGTACTGTTTGTATTGTCCCAAACATCTGCCAAACTATTATTTGTATTATTGTAGTTGTACCAATTATGGCTTACTGTACTGCTGAGCGTACCTAGTTTTTGCCAATTTGTACCGTCTTCGGAGTAAGCAATCCAGGCTCCATCCCACTCAAACTCAATGTCTTTGACCATATTGAAAGATAACACAGGGTCTGCCGAGAAGCTAGATAAATCAAAACAAGGCGATTCGAGATACGAAAACTCATCGGAGTTGTGATCACCACTTAAGTTCGTCATCCATACCTGATTGCCATTGATAGCGACATCCAACGTATTTCTCGTTTGCCGAACAGGCGTTCCCAGCTCCCAACTGTTGTTTACTCCTCCCGTAATCCAGCCGTTTGCCCCGCTTTCAAAATCCTCATGATAAGGGAAGGTACTGATGATCTCCTGCGTTGTAACCGTTTGGAAAACAGTATCATTGGCAGCATTTAGGTCTGTACTTTTATCCACCCAAGCAGCCACTTGATAAACACCCGGTAAGCTAAAGTCGTGTGGTGTTGAAAACGTATGGGTAACACTTGCCCCTGCACCAAGGCTAGGAATAGTATGACTGACCACAGTGCCATTATCCACCCGATAATAAATAGGAATGTTATTAACGGTGACTGAGGTGGTGTTTTCTACGAGTACACTAATTGAGGCAGAGCCTAAACCACAACCACTCGATTGAAGCCCTACAATCTCACGTACAGCAATATCGTCTCCTACTTCAAACAAATGAAAATCATCGAAAGTAATCCCGTCGCTCGACGCAGGGGTGCTAGCAGGGAAGTTATCGTATTGCTGAACGCGCACCTGAAAACTTGTGCTTAACGCCTGACCATTTGCAGTGAGTAAGTTGGAGACAGGGATACGGAGCAGGACATAAGAACCGTTATTGGCGTTAGTCGCTTGTTCCCAATTTAGAGCTTCTATCCAAGGGTCACTTTCACTTCCACGAATAAAAATAGCGTCCTCTGGGTGATTCTCATCTCCGTGCTGCCTTACCTGAAGCTCAATCACAAGGCTACTTGAGCTTAGATGATTACTCATGTTGAATGTCATATCAAAGCGATTCGTAAAAAAATCAGAAGCGTCAGTATCTAAGGTAATTGCTCGATTTCCGCTATTGGCAAAACCAGCTCCCGTACGCAGCCTTCTGCCTACGTCGGGTATATAATCGGCTCGATCAAAGTTAGGAAGCCCTACCGAGGCTTCACCGAGGGTAAGGTCTGGTAAAGACTCAAAGTCCTCAAAGAATGGTAGCCCGATCGGTGGATTTTCGAGATTAACAACCTCCACGGCTTGTATCAAAGTATCATTAGCATTTCGGTTGTCACTAGCTAGGCTCACCCAGGCATTAAATTGATATACACCCGCCGCCGATAAATCAGGGCGAGTTGAGAAGGTAAAGTCGTCCTCTGTACCGCTGAGTAACGTCCCGCTGTATGTTTCCGTGACAGGCGTACCTCCGTTGATTTGATGACTGATAGCAAAACCGCTCACATCGTTTGCCCCAGCATTGCGCACACGAACGGTAAGTGTTTCGGAACTCGTCAAACTAGAGGAGGTAAACTGCCGTCCGCCCAAACTAGGCTCAAGCACAGAAACCATTGCGACATCGTTGTTCCAAGAGCAAGCCCCACTACTGGGTACCACAGACTGCGCAACTGCACGTCGGCTATACCCACCATCAACGTGCTTGGCACGTACTGAAAACCAATACGCTGTACCTGAACTCAAGCCTTGTATGATCGCCGTTGTGCCCGTAGTCGATTGTACGGTTTGCATCTCACCGTTGATAATTTGCGTGACCTCATAGGAGTCCGCATTACTAACAGCATCCCAGCTTATTTCTGCATAGCCCTGACAAGGTGAAGTCACGTTCAAATTTTCGGGTACATCCAGAATGGTAAAGAATACATCCGACTGATCGCTGATGCCACCCGTCACATTGTTGGTAATCCGAAAAAGTCCTTCACTGGTACTCACGTTTGGAATTGTCCAACGATAACTTTTATTGGATCGCCCCAAACCTGTCCTTACGGAAGTCCATGTAAGTCCTCCATCTGCCGAGTAGTCCAAGTCAAAACTTCCTGAGGAGATACCATGATGATCGAAGTACAAATAAACCTGCTCACCTGGGTTAAATGTCTCGCCGCCTGCGGGGTTTAGTAAAGTGATTTGAGGCTGTCTAAACTCATAGACGATATAATAATCTTGTGGGCCAAAAGGAACTGCACTTCCTTCAATCTCGACGGTATAGCTTGTGTTGGGTATTAGTCCCCCGCTGCTCGTGAGCGTGATTTGCTCCATATTATTTAGCGTATCTGCGCTACGTACAGCATTGACATTAACCTGACTTGGCGTAGGGTCTAATGTCCAGGGTAACCACGTCGTTGTTCCGTCCGTAAGTCTGACATCAAGATCATTCACCAATGCTTTATCAGCAGAAGTATTTGCTTCTTTATCGGCCCAATAAAGCATCACGCGGAGTTCTGTGGTACCTGCGGGTACGTTTATCGTATGTGTGGCTGTGTTTCCCGTGCCTACATTACCTGAAACATAATATCCTTGCTCCATATCGCTTAGGGCACGGCTCATGTTCGCACCGCCGTAGCCGTAGCGATAATCTACCTTGGGGTTCCCGAGGTCATCCGCGGAGTTACAGATTAAGGCTTTGATAAGTGCTGCGTCGGGATTTGTACCTGCGTGAAGTTGTCGGTATCGTTCATAAAGCAGAGCA
>CAZNAK010000236.1:0-4471 GCA_964570645.1 uncultured Cytophagales bacterium
GAGCAACTGACTCATAATCAGTAGGTCCCTGGTTCGAGCCCAGGTGGGTCCACCAAACGACAGGAACACAATTTGCCCGCAGGTTTTTCTTGACGGGCTTTTTTATGAATGAAACGCTTTCCCGCTCCTTATTACATTGAGGGTATTCGCGCAAAAGATCGCTTTGTGCTGAGCCGTACCATTACGCTCATTGAGAGCCGACGCACCTCAGACCGGCAGCTAGCCCAAGAGGTGCTTACCGCACTAATGCCCGACACAGGAAACTCCATACGCTTAGGCATCACGGGTGTACCGGGTGTAGGAAAGAGTACGTTCATCGAAAGTTTGGGGCTAATGCAAGCTGAGGCGGGAACAAAGACGGCTGTTTTGGCAATCGACCCAAGTAGCCCAAGCAGTCAGGGAAGTATTTTGGGGGACAAAACACGCATGAACGAACTCTCCCAACATCCTAATGCGTTTATTCGTCCTTCAGCCACAGGAAACTCGCTCGGTGGAGTAGGACAAAAGACACGCGAGACCATGTTCCTTTGTGAGGCGGCAGGTTATGAGCTTATCATTGTGGAAACGGTAGGTGTAGGGCAGTCTGAAACTGTGGTACGAGGAATGGTTGATTTTTTTCTACTCCTGATGCTGCCCGGAGCAGGCGATGAACTCCAAGGTATCAAGCGGGGTATTATGGAGATGGCCGACGCTATTGCTATTAACAAAGCGGAGGGAGAAAATCAAAAACGCGCGCGCCTAGCAAAAAAAGCGTACCAAAACGCCTTGCATCTCTTTCCTATGGCTGCCTCGGGCTGGACACCGCAAGTGCTGACTTGCTCGGCATTACAACGCGAAAACCTAGATGAAGTATGGGAAGTCATCCAAAAGTTTGTTGCTCATACCCAAGAGCGCGGCGCGTGGGATATGCAACGCCAATTACAGAACAAAGATTGGTTTTATGAAGCAATCCGACAAGAGTTAGAACATCGCTTTTTTAATCATCCCGAGATCAAAGAGCAGCTTCCCAGTCTGGAGTCTCTTGTCCAATCTGGCGAGTTGCCTCCCCAAAAAGCAGCCCTAGACTTGCTCAGGCGCGAGAGGAAATGATTTAAAATGATAAACTTTTCCGATCTCAAGCCCGTTTTGGGAAGATGAAGCAGATTGATCCCAAAGAATTTTCGACCCGTGAGCTGCACGGCTACCTACTTGGTTCAGTTGGACCGCGTCCTATTGCTTTTGCCAGTACGATGGACGCGGCAGGAAATGTAAACTTGAGTCCGTACAGCTTTTTTAACGTATTTAGTTCCAATCCACCTACGTTAATTTTTTCGCCTGCCCGTCGGGTGCGCGATAACACGACTAAGCATACACTAGAAAATATACTTGAAACTAAGGAAGTGGTCGTCAATATTGTCAATCATGCGATTGTCGAGCAGATGGCTCTATCAAGTGCCGAGTTCCCAAAGGACGTAAACGAGTTTGTGAAGTCAGGCTTAACCGAGGTGCCCTCCCTGAGTGTGCGCCCTCCGCGTGTCAAAGAAGCTCCCGTTCAGCTAGAGTGTAAAGTCAAGCAGGTTATTCATTTGGGGGAGCACGGTGGAGCGGGGAATCTGATCCTATGCCAAGTAGTACTGATGTACATCAACGAAGAAGTGTTGGATGAAAAGGGCAAAATTGATCCGAGAAAGATTGATTTAGTCGGTCGTATGGGCGGAAACTGGTACTGTCGTGCCAACGGAGCATCCTTATTTGAACTTGCCGGCCCCACACCCGATACGCTGGGAATTGACGATTTGCCCAAAGCCATTCGTGAAAGTAAGGTGCTGACAGGGAATGACTTAGCAAAACTAGCAAAAACCCCCTCGGTTCCTACCCTAAAGGACTTAGAGGAAATCGCGCTACCAGCATCAACGAAGCCCTCGCACGAACTAGCGCACGAACTCATCCAGCAGGACGAAGTATTGACAGCGTGGAAAGCTTTGTTGAGTTAATAACTCATGTTACGCACTAGCAACTTGTCATCTCTTTTTTCTGACGCTTTCGTACCGTACATCTTTTGTACTACCCGTAGAGATCTCCCATTGGGGTGTGGGATAAGGCTCCTCAATAAGGAGTTTCTACGAACGGCTTTCAGGCTTGTCTCCTAATCTACGGGGGAAAGGCAGAGATAGGGGTAATGAAAAAACTACGCTTGCTTTTCTTTTTTTACGGCAAACTCTTTATTCTCATACTTGGATGGGCATTTGAGTAGAATATCCGAGGCTACGAATTTTCCCTCTTGCCAGTTCCCAATAATGACAACTTTTTCGGAGCGTTTAAAATCCTCCATAGAAGTCGGTGGATTTGCCGTTACGACGCGCTGTTCTACACCGTTTTCGTCGATGAGTTGGAAGGCCATAAAGTTAGGGTCGCGCACGGGATTATACTCAATACCCGTGATCTGGTCAGCAGCATCACGGGGCAGTTCTCCCACTACGTGAACTTTGTTATCGTTTCCGTCTTGGGCAAGTTCTGCCGCCTTTCCGAAGGTAACATACTCGCTAGCATCTGCCGAGGCACTCAGAATAACGGCTACCGCACCCGCGATAATCAATAAACCAATAATATGTGAAAGTTTCATGTCTTAGATGGGTTTAGGTCTTCAATACGGTCTTCCAAATTCTTCATCTTACGTTCTGTGAGTACCAAAAAGACAATAATACCGACAAAAACAGTCAATATAACGGCAACAACGACATAAATTTTGCCATCGGCCCGAAACTGATCTGCCATTTCCACGGTTTCGTTTCGGTAGTCACGTTTGGTGATTTCTACCTTATCATTACTTGTATCTCCTCTATCCTGAGCTTGTGCTACACTAAGCTGGCAAAAGCAAAGAAAAGCAAAAAAGTACTTGCTAAGAGTAGATAAATAATGTATCATAGAAGTTTTCATCGTCATAAAAGTCCTTTTGTGAAGCCAAAAAGTTTCACACCCCAAAAGTAGGAAATCTTTCGCTATGTCAACACGCCTCATGGGGACGCTCGGCGACCCGAATGCAAAAGTTTTATTGGTCGCCATTGGCGGCACGCATGGTAACGAACACGAAGGTGTAGAAGCTATACAGCGCGTATTTCAAACATCGCTCCCGACCCAACTAAACGGCTACTTTGTCGGTGTTTGGGGAAATAAACAAGCCATAAATGCAGGCCAGCGTTACCTTGGGCACGACCTGAATCGCATCTGGCGCGAACCGCACCTGAGCCAGAAACATACGGACGCGCTGCCCGAGTACGTAGAAATGCGAGAAATTGAAGCCGCATTACTTGGACTAAAGCCACACAACTACCAACAAGCTATTCTGCTAGACTTACATACGACCTCCTCGCCCAACGGAACATTTTGGATTACGATGCCTACCTCTATCCCCAGACTTATGCAGCTTACCCAAACTCCGATTATATACGGACTTCATGAGCTTTCGGGTTTACCGGGGACGACAACCGTATATTTTGGTGCGCGAGGTTACGCAACTCATGCCGTAGAAGGTGGACAGCACGGCGACCCACAGGCAATAGATAACCTTGAAGTGATGCTCTGGCAAATGATGGCTGGTCTGGGCATGCTGGAGCCATCAGCTTTTGATCAGCTAGCACTGCCCCGCTCTATGATGAGCACCCTCTGTGAGGGTGGAGTGCCTCAAGAGTTAGACTTTCGGTATAGGCACACCATCACACCTGACGACGAGTTTGTGGCTATCCCTGGGCTTAAAAATTTTCAGTACATAGAAAAAGGAACTGTATTGGCTCGTGACCGCATTGGGGAGGTAGAGGCACCACTCTCGGGTTACTTACTTATGCCTTTGTACCAAAATGCGGGTAACGATGGCTTTTTTATGGTTACGGGGCGTAAATAGCCGCTTAACAAAAAGGGTCCGTAAGTTAGATCCCATGAAAAGTAGGCAAAATGTTCTTTGTGCAACGTTAAAAACATCCGTTTTCTAACAAAAGCCCCCTAGAATGTCTTAATAAAATAGCTTACGACTAAAAACTAACAACTATGAAGAGGCAGTCAATTATCGGATTCGTACTTATATCATTTCTTTTTTTATGCTCCGCCTGCGAAGCCGAGAAGAAAGAAGAAAAAACCAATAAACTCAAAGAAGGTATCTCAGAAGTCAAAGGCGATCTCAAAAAAGTCGGCGATGACGTTAAAAACAGCTGGAAAGACCTCATGGGCAAAGAGAAAAAAGGCATGGCGAAGGTTTTAGACGGTCTCTCTACCAAACTCGAAGAGGCCAGCGATCAGCTCAGCGACGAAGAGCGTAAAACACTTCAGGAGCGCGTCGACAACCTCAAAGCTGATCTCAAAGATGCAGGTGATGACACTGAGTCAAAATGGAAAAATTTTAAAGATGACTTTAGTTCAAAGACTAAAAAGATTACCGAAGACGTAAACGATTTATTGTCAAAGAATAAGTAATTGCGTCCTCTTTTTGCATTTGGAAGTT
>CAZNAK010000237.1:0-4448 GCA_964570645.1 uncultured Cytophagales bacterium
GGTGGGGATACCGTTGCCTCGCCATTTACGCAGGAGGCTTTTTATATAGAGGAGGAACGCTTTTTTCATAGTGACTTCCAGTTCCGGTTTCGCGCTCAAGGGCGACGCTCAGGCTCGTTTGATGTATGGAACTTAGATTATATTGTGTTAGACACCGCACGAGACCAAACCGAACCTAACTCGCTGGATATTGCGGGGAGCCGAAACGTGAACGATTACCTAAACACGCAGTACACGGCTATCCCCTTTGATCATTTTTTTGCGGACAAAGCTACCTTTATAGAGACAGATAGCTTAGAGGCGTTGGTCAGTAATCTTGACGAAGTATTTAACGTTATCGAGTACGAATGTGAAATTAGCGACACCGTTTCGGGGCGCTCGTTCGGACTAATCCGTGTAGATAGTCTGCTAGACCAGCGCACGGTGTTCATTGATGGCAGGCAGCGTGATTTAGTACTTCGTGCCCAACCAAAAATTGACATTATTACGCCCAATACGGTACCATCAAAGATGGTTATTGCACGAGAATTTAGGGTTAGCACAGGCCAGGAAGAGGACTTTATTCCAACAAACGATACCATCACCGCCTACAACACACTAGACGATTATTACGCCTACGATGACGGAACCGCTGAGTTTGCTGCCGGAGTGAATCAACGCTTCGGGAAGCTGGCTTACAAATACACCCTGACACAACCCGATACGATGACAAGTATTGACTTTTACTTTCCCTCGGTCGGAGAGTCTATCGCTGGACAGACCTTTAACCTCTTTGTCTGGAAAACGATCGACACCGCACTTGTTGACCCGCAAGACGAAGTACTATATCAGGAGGAAATTGCCTTTGAGTCTTCCGAAGGAATAAACCAATTTACGCGGCACTTTTTCCGTGAACCAGTTCCTGTTTCGGGTTCGATATACATAGGTTGGCAACAGCTTGGCGAAGAATTTTTGGTGGCTGGCTTGGATCGCAACACGGACTCAGGCGATCAAGTTTTCTTTAATGTGGCGAACCGCTGGGAGCAAAATACGAATATTCGGGGTAGTTTACTTTTGCGTCCCTCTTTCGGGGAACTTATCGTTAGTTCAGTAGAAGAAGAGGAAAAAGAGGTGACGGACAACTGGGGTGTTTATCCAAATCCTGCGCAGATTTCTTTTCGGGTTCAACACGAGCAGGGAAACAAAGCAGATGAAATACGGTTATACAATCTAAATGGCCGTCTTCTTAAAAGAACTACGCGAGACGCAGAAATAAAGGTTTCAGATGTACCCGCAGGTCTATATCTGATAAAAATAATTAGTCAGGGGAAAGTTTTTTCACGAAAACTAATAATTCAGCCTTAATCTTGCTCGTACTTATCGTAGATTCTCTATATTTGCGGCACACAAAAAAATTGTATCTGTTCTAAATAGCTGTCTTTTTTCACGAAAACTATTTTTTCTTGAACTTGATTTGTACTTTTGGGTTCAAGTTTGTTTCTTTACTTCAAATAACTTACTCTATGATTATGAAACATTTGACGTTCACAAAAATGTCTTCACTAGTAGCCAAGGTGGTAGCTATTCTTGCTTTAGGCAGCTTTGCTTTCTCAGCTCAGGCTCAGGAAGATGCAGAAGGCTCCTCTAAAGGTGGTACATTAATGGTCGGCTTTAAGGGCGGCTTTAACATTTCTGAACTCATCACAGAAGGTGGTGTTACGCAATATTTTATTCAGGACCGTGGTACTGTAAAGACTTTGGGTGCTCAGTTTGGTGCATTTTTGCGCTACCAAGCAAACCCATGGTTAGCTGGTGACCTTGAATTAGGTTGGGCTAATCAGGGCGGTCGCTTTGGTGGTCGTTCTTTATCAGGTAATGGGAACGCAGCTTACACCATGAATACGCACAACTTCCAAGCAAATTTATTGGCTAATGTCAAGCTTCCTATCATTACGACGTACAAGCCTAAGTTTTTCGTAGGTCCTTCATTGAACTATAACTTCTACACACACGCTCGTGCAGAAGGTAATGAATTTGGATTCGCGACTAACGCGGAGTACGATGCAACTAATTCTTTTGAGGCAGTTGATTTTGGACTCGTCATGGGAATTGAATTCGAGTTTGACCTCAAATTTGCAGCTCTCTTGATTGATGGACGTTATCGTCACGGGTTCAATGACCTGAACAATGACTTTGCTAATCCATTTAGCCCATCTTTCGGCGAATCTTACTACAATACAGGAGCTTCTGTAAACCTTGGACTTGGTTTCCCTATTGGAGGAAAATAATAAGTTCAACTTGTACAAATTACTCCGTAAAAACTGTTTCTCTATCTCTTAGGGAAACAGTTTTTTGTTTTCTACCATAAAATGTTCAGAGTTTTGGTTCTACCATGATCACCTCTTCTTTTTCTACCACTACCGCCCCTAAGGGCGCACCCTTAGGTTTCCGAACAAACTTCTTAGGCGTGTAAATGACCGGACAAATTCCTTCGGACTTGCGCTTTGAATAGTAAGCAGCTAGCTGTGCTGCCCGTTCAACGACATCTTGCGGAATCGTCGTATTTTTTTGTTTGACAATCACATGAGAGCCACTGACGCTTCTTGCATGCAGCCAAAGGTCATTTTTGTGGGCATACCGCTGGGTAAGTAAATCATTATTCTTAGCGTTCTTTCCTACCCAAATGGCATAACCTCTAAACTCAAATACTCTAAACGGAAACTCAGGGACGCTCTGACGCTGGCTTCGCTCATCAAGTTTATGTGTTTTAAGGAACTTCCGAAGTGCTTTGACACGCTCAAAACCCAAGATTTCTTCCCTTAAAGAACGTAACTTTTTCTTCTCTTCCTCTTTTTGCTCAATATTCTGCAATAAAGTTTCCTCTTCAATACCTTGATTTTTCGCTTTTCGATAATATACGGCTGCGTTATCGGCAGGGGAAAGCTCTTTTTTGAGTTTTATTGTAATGGGCTGATCGTTGTAAAAATCTTCTAGCGTTACCGCTGCTGCTCTTGCCGGAATCTGATGTAAGTTCGCCATCAGAATATGACCAATTTCTTGGTAACGCCGATCATTCTCCAAGAAATCAATCTTATGCTCTGCTTTACGAAGGTAGCTTTCTGTTTGACGAAGCCGACGCTCCACTTTACGCAGGGCTTGTTTTTTCTCCTCTTGCAAATAAAACCGACTGGTCCACTCTTGATAAAAATAATTTAATGCCTCTACAGCCGTATGCGTTTTGTAAAGTACCTCACCCGATTCAAACAGTGATAACTCGGGTAAATCTCCGTTCAGAACAATAAAAAATAGACGTTCTTGCCCCAGAAAGTGCTGCACCGTCTCCCACTTAGGGGCTTGCTCACCTTGGGCGGTAAGGTGCTGCGCTAACTTTTTTCCAAAAGTTGGGAAAGTATTTTTGAATCCTTGGGCTTGAAATGCTGCCGCTGACTGTGAAATTGGCCGATCCAAATCTGATAACTCAAGGTCGAAATCTGATGCAAACTTATTATGGAAAATCTCTATGACTTCATCGTCCGTAAATAGTACCACATTGCTTCGTCGCCCGTGCATCTTAAAAAGCACTTGTAATCCATCCCGAAGCTCAAAAATGAGATGACGCTCATTTTGCCCCACACGCACACGCAAAACTGATTTTTCCAAGATAGGAGAAAACAAATCAGCACTGTTGCGTCTTGTTCGATAAAACTGCTCAGGAAACGAAAGACAATTTAACGTTCCTATCAACGTAGCCCGAATCCAAAACTCCTCGTAGCCATTAGTCAAGCCAAGGATCAACTCATCTTTATCCTGACTAAAGCATACGGAAAAGCGATAACCAAGCAGTTTTTGATCGAGTTCTTCAGCTAGTTTGCGTAATAAATAAAAGTTATTGTGCATCTGTAATTTTTTCTAGGATTCCGTAACTTTCTATCCGATGAAACAACAGCCTACTTTATCTGATAATTCCTATCGCATCTCTTATCAACTGCCCGAAGCTTACCTAGAAGTTATCATCAAGGGATTTTTAACATTTGATAAGTATAAAACTTGTTGGATACGCGCATTAGATATCCTCGAGGAAAAGAAATGCACTGCACTCCTTATCGACCTCAAAGAAGCTAAGGTGATAAGCATGGAGAGCCAAGAATGGTTACAGGAAGTTTACTTCCCGCGCATGTACACCCTTCCGCAATTCGACGTTCTGCGCGTCGTACGAGTGCTCGCTGACGACGTTTATGTGCAGATCGCACTCGAAAATATTGACCGTAACCGCGAAACAGATCAGGAAAAATACCCTAAACGCGCCAAAGACTTTACGGACCGACGAAAGGCTCTAAATTGGTTGTTAGACAAAGAGGCGGATTAAAGGCATCACCCTAATAGACTTGCTACTGGCGGTTTTATCAACATAGCCTAAGGGTTACAGCTAATTGTGACCCTAAAGATAGGGAAGGAACCTAGAAAAAATG
>CAZNAK010000238.1:0-3606 GCA_964570645.1 uncultured Cytophagales bacterium
GAAGAAACGCCGCAAAAGCAGAACGAAGTTTTTTGGAGACCTTTCAGGTTGTTTTTGAGGATAAGGAAAGAAGGTAATCTAGGTGAGAATATACTTCCTTTTTGGACTGTATTTCAAGGAGATATCACCAGAGACCCCTGCCGAGTACGAGAAATTACTTGTTGGTACGATGATCTAACTGCTCATTTATTCTTCTGGCGAGATAGTACTAATCCTGAGCCGTTGATTGCTCATTTTGAGGAACACATTCAGCCCTTGTTACTATGAGTTTCTGTCACTTCTTCCCAGACTTCTTGAACATCCAAGCCCCAAACGTCCCAGTTTTCAGGTTTATGTCGTGCGAATAATTCTATTTTATCTTGGGTAGGGAACATTTTTTCTATTCCTTGAAGCACCTCTAGAGGCTTTTGGCTATGTTTCCCACGTGGCACACGAACTAATTGTTTGATATTTCTAGCACCTCTAGGTCTTGGAATACGCCCCTTTTTAAAAACTAAACACAGCTCACAATAGGACATTGTGTATTGCCCAGGATTGTGTACCATCTTATCCCAAACGAAAGCTACGGTTCTGTACTCAAACCCCCACGCCTGCCCTAATTCAATTCCTTGCGCTAAATGAGGGTTCGTTACCCACATGAACAGTAAACAATCTTCATCAGCAATTTCGCTGATGGGAATTTTCATCAAGTCTTTTGTTTTTACTGTTGGATACTTAAAATTAGCTGCACTTATGAAAATGCTTTTTTCCCAGTTGTTAT
The DNA here is from genome assembly GCA_964570645.1 of uncultured Cytophagales bacterium. Taxonomy (GTDB): domain Bacteria; phylum Bacteroidota; class Bacteroidia; order Cytophagales; family Bernardetiaceae; genus DAISIL01. The sequence continues at coordinate 761 of CAZNAK010000238.1, forward strand.
TATGATCTTTTTTGCCGCTTTTATCAAATTGCATCTTACCCCCGTAATCCCAAGGTGGATCACAGTAAATGATCTGATACTTCTTATTGGGTAAATCAGGATAAAAACTTGGTAAATCGTTTCTTAGTGTCCTTCTCTTTTGTTCGGCATCGTATATTCGATAACCAGATAAGACTCTACCATCTTCTCTTCCAACCTCGTTGCCGAATAAGTCTTTTTGTTTCATTTAAGCTAAATTTAGCTAATTATAGTATGCAAAATTAGATATATTTCCTCAAGGAAACAAATTACTTTCTTTCAGTGCATACTGAATCAACTTTCCCGAATTGTTATGTAACTGCCAGGCGATCTGCACCAGCCGCGGCCAGTTCTCAAAGTCGGTGAGTGGCGCTTTATAGTTTTGGGGTAAGCCGGTGGTCTCGGTGTCGAAGATGAGGTACATAGCAGTGAGCAGTGAGCGGTAAAAACAGTAATCAGTGAGCCGTCGGCGGGGAGGCCGAAAGCAGTTAGACGAAGTTACGAAAGTTCGTCAAAAATGGACGAAAAAAACGTAGCGGCATTTCGTGAAACGTCTAAAGAAAGGCGTAAATCAATACTGAATAATGCGGAGGTTATTTTCCAGAGGGAGCGAACGCGCGGCAAATAGAAAACACGCAGCTACATCATCTTCTGTGAGCCGATGGTATTCTTCTAGGATTTCTTCTGAACTAACTCAATACGTTGTAACAGTTGTTTGTTCATAAGGATATGGGACACTATTTCCTTGCGTAAAAACGAAAAAGCCAATGCAAAAGTTACCCGTAATACCCACTCACTCAGACAAACGAAAAAAATGTAGCGGCATTTCGTGAAATGTCTGAACCTAAATAAGCGTAACACTATTTGGGCTTATCCGCATTCTTTCCTTCAAAAACCACCCCGATATACGACATCCAGATTCACAGAAAGGGATAAAGTCGGGAAGACTTTAGTTAACTACAATTGAGTCACTTCTACGTTTGCACCTGCTTCACGTGCAAGGCGATTCAAACGCTTGTAATCACCCTGATCCCTGACGGCAAAAGAGACTTGCACCTTTGGATGTAGCTCGAATATAATTCGGCTTATTTTACGTGACTCTAGTGGGCTATCGGAGATTCCTACCCAAAATGAAGTACCAGATTTTAGTAATACATTTAGCCGTATGCGTTGCTCTGTCCCGATTGATTTATTATTCAAAGGGTCGTTATCCATGTGTAAGTGAAGGCGTTCGATTTCTTCGAAGCGAATGCGTTTTAACTTCTTCTTTTCCCAAACTTCAATTCCGTCTTCTCGAAGCTGAAGATTTGGCTTTTGACCGCGCTGGACAAGTAAAACAAAAGCCATAGCAATTGGTCCGAATAGCGATAGGAAGGCCGTAGAGACCGTAGCCGATAAATAAGCGAAGAACCCAAAAAGTGGTAACGCAACGGCTAGCATTACCCCTTGCGTACTTGTCCAACTGGGTAGTCCCGATAAGCGTCCTGCCGAAGACTTGTAGCGAATGGTTCCTAACGGATTTTTTTTGCGTAAACTCAGTGCATTTGAGGTTGGTATCTTTGAAGCGGTCTGCTTTTGTCCGCAATGCTGCTTTCCGAGGTATTCCCAGGTCTCACGAAGAAAAGCGGATTTACATACGGCACAAATAACGATCTCATTGCCGGCAAGTATCTTCTCGCCCGTGATTGGGTCAATGCGCTCCTGGGAGAGAAAGTGATTGTGTCGTCCTTTTTCTATGCGGTGAATATGCATAAGCGTTGTTATTTAGCGGATTACAAAAATAAAAATTTGCCATTTTCGTAAACTAGTTCATTGTCAGCAAAGATTTTCCCTTCTTGGGTCATATCCGCAATCATATCCCAATGGATATCTGACTGGTTTGTTCCACCGCATTGTAAGTAGGACTGCCCGATTGCCATGTGGATGGTTCCACCGATTTTTTCGTCAAAAAGTATATTTTTTGTGAAGCGATCAATAGTAAAGTTCGTTCCAATTGCCGCCTCGCCAAACCGACGCGAACCTTTAATATGGCCAAAAATATGATCTAAAACCTCTTTTCCCTGCTTGGCTTCCCATTTTTGAATTTCACCATTCTCTACCCAGAGGGTTACGCCTTCAACGTATTTTCCCATTTGCACAACGGGGTAATCAAAGTAAATGACACCGTTTACAGAGTCCTCAACGGGAGAGGTGTAAACTTCTCCAGAAGGCATATTTGTTTGTCCGTCTGAGTTGATCCAGGTGCGTCCGTCGGTGCGGAAGGAAATATCAATCTTGTCACTCTTGTAGTGAATCAAGGATCGTTGGTTGAGTACATCCACAATTTTTTGCTGTTGCTCACGTACGTTAAGCCACTCGGCCCGTGGATCGTCGGCATAAAGGTTACAAGCATTAAAAATAAAGTCTTGATAGTCTTCAAATGCCATACCTGCCAGTTGTGCTGATCCCGGGGTAGGGTACTCGCATAGCGTGCGCTTCATTTCCAGGGTTGCTGTACGCTGGGAATACTGCTTTCGGTGAGGAGCGTGAGCAGTGTTGATGATCCGATTTTTTTCGTTTTTCGCCTCTGCCATTTCAGCGTGGTTCGCGATGCCACGAATGTAAATGTAAGCTTCATAATGCTCCATTGCCTCTGCATATAGGGGGGAAACGTAGCTTAATTGTTCCTCGTTGCCGTACTTTAAGAGGATCCGCCGCTGATCCTGAAAGTCAAAGTCAGTGATGGGAATGCCGCCCGCTTTCAGAGCCTCACGATATACTTCTCGAACTAAAGGTGCGGCTTCTAGAGGTGCTTTGACGAGTACACGCTCTCCTTTCTGGAGGCTGAC
>CAZNAK010000238.1:3616-4437 GCA_964570645.1 uncultured Cytophagales bacterium
CGAGCAAGTGGGCGTATTTTTCTAGGATTGATTTCATACTCAAAGATACAAAATGGGACTACTTCCAAATCTTTTCTGCAAATTCAGGATGGTCAATGAATGGGTTTCGGTTTCCTTGATAAGCGAAGGCAGCTTTATTTCGATCTATTTCTTGCTGGCTCACAGGATCTTTTTTGTGCCAGCAAAGCAGCACAGTCAAGTACCAGTCTTCAAAGACCTGTTCGCGCGAACCATCCAGTACGGCATCACTAGAACGCGTATTGTACTGCCAACCTGCAATTCGATTCTCGTAGCGTACGGCCATGTAAAGCTGCGCACGGGCAATATCGCCTTTAAATGCGTCAACAGGCTCGAACACCATTCCGTTGTAGCCCGAATTTGGGTTTGCCTTACCTAGCTTACTCCCATTTTTTGAGACTTCCATTGTTTTGCCAACCTCACCGTAGGGATAACTTCCTCGCATGGCATTCACTTTTCCGTCAGTCGCAAATATATGGTGAATGTCAGTGTTCATCGGTTTTTCCTTACTGAACCAGCTTTTTGGAAAAGAGTGTTCGCGATTGTAACAGTCGCCTTCCTGCTGGTAACGCCCGCACTGCTCGGAAATGGGTGTGAAGGTGTAGGGATCGCTACTTTGTGGGTTTTCAGAGTAAACATCGAGGATAGAACCGTCCTTTTCATAGTACTTGTCCAGAGAATGACTCTGATAAAATGACCAGATTGCCTGGTAACCACGATCTCGATGCCCTTTTTTAATGATTTCGTGTAAAGTTGTTTTAAGGGGAAAGCCCGTTTTTCCATTGGTGTCAGCATAGTACCCG
>CAZNAK010000239.1:0-4434 GCA_964570645.1 uncultured Cytophagales bacterium
GTTGAAAAGAGGCGTAATGCGTGTTTCAGGGCGGTCAGGGTCATAGCCCGAATAGACAGTACTCCAATCCTGTCCGAGGCTCAAGAATGCCAAGACAATCAGCGGATAAGAGAGTTTTTCATAGGTAGGAACATTTTTCGTCCTCCCGATCCAAAACAAGAGTGCAGCCTCACCCGCCCAAAGTAACGTAACCCACCTTCCGTCAAGTTGTACAGGGATTGCAGCAGTAATAAAAATCAAGACTAAGCCGGAAACCAGAAAAAATAGGTTGCAGTCGGCAGTCCGCTGACGAAAAACCACCAAACTAACCACAAAATGGATCACTCCATTGGCAAGGGTAAATAAACCCAGTAACTCCTTTCCTGTAGGATGTCCGTCTAATGTGGCATAGCTGAAGCCATAAAAAACAAAGGAGTTGGTTAACAATAAAATAATGTCACTGATGACGAATTTTTCCTTTTTAATGAGCTTGTAACCCAAAAAAATGGCGTAAAAAGTGATAAAGAAAATAGGAAGGAAGGTCAGGGCGACACCAAAATACGTCTCGACCACATATTTATCAACGTACCAAGTTCCAAAAATTACCCATGTCAAAAAAAAGGCTGAGAAATACAGCGGTTTCCAGTACTTTTTGAAGGCAATAGCCAGAATCCCGATATTGATGATCGTGATATAGCTAAAAAATACGACCACTTGCCCAGAGCCATCGCTGAGTAAAACAGGGACGGCATAAGCACCTACTAGCCCAATATGCGCGATCACCTGACGGTCGTAGTGCATAGCCGCCAAGACCGCAAAAGCCGTGAAGACAACCATTAAGACAAAAGCAGCAAGCTGTGGAAAAAAACCGTAAAAGTCGTAGGCAGCAAAGGTGATAAAATATAAAATGGCGATTGCCCCGCTCAGCAGTACAGCACTAAAATTATGATAGTCCTTCTTTAGGCGTATGGCAAAGCCTAGCAAACCGACCCCAACTAGATAACCTAAAACGATCCGCGTCAAGGGGGTAATAATCTGATTATCAACGGCGTACTTTGCCCCAATAGCAACGCCGATAATGATAATGAGAATCCCTACTTTGTTAATGAGGTTTTCTCCGATAAACTTTTCAAGGTTAGATTTAAGTTTGGGACGCTTGGTTTTGAATGCTGTTTTTTGTGCTTTCTTTTGCTCGGCACGTGTCTGCCTCGAACCCTGTGCTTCTTTAGGCATCACTACTCGCGGACGCGAACGTGTAGTTTGACTAGGTGCTTCACCTCGTAATTGGTCAATCTCACGCTGCATGTCTTCAATTTCACGCGCGAAAGCATCATGTCGCCGTAGCATGGTATCCAACTTGTCGGAAAGCTGACGTATTTGTTCCTCGTGAGTCGCCATAGGTAAGGTTTGAAGCTAATCGAATAGGAAGATACGTTATTTTTTAGATAACATCATAGTAAGGGGCAGGTTCAGCTTAGTTTACACCACAATTTCTAATTTTGGTAACACCTCTTGCAAGAAAAGCGTAGCGGTGTTATTGTTTCCGCCTAACGTTAACAGGTTCGCAATGTAACTTGAACGGTCCGCAACAGAGCCAAGTACGATGGTTACAGCAAATAAATAATACCCACAACTTTTTATTCTGCCTCAAGCACCCAGTAAAGTCCAAGTCGCAGCACGAAATTAATTTAACAGTTCGCAAATTTACATTTGCGTGAATTGTTAAATATAATTTGATTTCACATAACGTAACGGTTTTTTTTAATCCTGATCTATGTTTACGTCTTATTGGCTAATTGTCCGCAGGCCGCATCAATGTCTTTTCCTCGGCTTCGTCTTACTGTAATACAAACGCCTCTATTTTTAAGATAATTCACGAAGCGATCCAGACGGTCTTCTTCTGACTTTGAAAAATCTGTACCCGCCACAGCATTGTACTCGATTACATTCATCTTGGATAGAGTCATTAAAATTATTGAGTGCGATATACTCGTAGGTAACAGGGTTTTTCGTCTGCTGAAAATAAAACTTTAACGCATCACGAAGTACAGAAAGGTTATTCGTATCATTGATGGGCATGATTTCGTGACGTTTTTCGTCGTTAGCCGCATGTAGCGAGAGTGCTAAATTAAATTTTACCTTGTCCTTACCCAACTTACGAATCATCTTGGCAATACCCGCCGTAGAGACGGTAATCCGTCGTGGCGACATATTCAAACCCTCAGGCGAGGTAATCAACTCCGTAGAGCGCAGCATTTCCCGATAGTTTAAAAGTGGCTCACCCATACCCATATACACGATATTAGTAAGCGGTTGCTGAAAATGCTCCTCCGAAAGTCGATTGATTTGTACAACCTGATCGTAAATTTCAGCAGCCGTAAGATTGCGTTTTTTAGGCAAAAAACCCGTCGCGCAAAAAGAGCAAGATAACGAACATCCTACCTGAGAAGAAATGCAAGCCGTCATACGCCCCTCGCTGACCACAGGGATCAGCACTCCTTCCACTACGTGATTATCATGGAGGCGCATCCCGAGTTTGATCGTCCCATCATTACTTTTCTGCTGATGCGCGATGCTAACTGGCAAAATCGAAAACTCGTTATCGAGTAACTCGCGTAATGGCTTCGAGAGGTTGGTCATCTCCGAGAAGTCTGTCACCGACTTTTGCCATAACCAATGATAGACCTGTTTGGCACGAAATGCCTTTTCACCTCTGCTTTTAAAGTGTTCAGTTAATTCATCCACTGAAAGACGACGGATATCCGTACGCTGATCAGTAATTTTATTTGGGAGGTTGAGTTTAATTGCCATAGCTTCTTTAACCACATCATTACGTGGATCGTTCGGCAAAGATACGAATAGAAAAATTCAGTTAGATAAGCCCTCAATAAACACCTGTGTGTTTAAGTTTGTATTTTTATACAATCACTTTTTGAGACAAAAGTATCCATCCGTTCTGCCGCTGGTCACGTAGCTTTTTCAATTTAATGTATGGGGTCAGCATATTCACCAAAAATTCGTATTTTGGCTTTTGGTATTAACCCTGATACGTTCATGCTCAACGATTGCATTTGAATATTTCCAAAGAACTCATGCGTCCTATATTACTTTTTCTAACCGCTTGTTGGTTTGTTTCTTTTACTGTTTCGGGACAAGCACCCGACAAAATGCTGGAGCAGTTAGAGCAAACCACAGACCGAAGCGAAAAAATCACTTTGCTGCGGAGCATAGCCCAGACGTATCGCGAAGCCGAGCAATACGAAACTGCGCTCCCCTTCTACCTACGTGCCGAGCGGCTTCTGGAGCAGGAGGGCGACAAAAAGGCAACGCAGGAGTTAAATAACGACATCGGGGCAATGTTTTTGGCCTGGGATATTCCCAAGCGCGCAGTACCTTATTTTAAAAAGGCTTATGAAGGTTTTAGAGAACTCGATGAGGCAAAAGCAGCGCGACGGTCTTTAGGTAAAGTAGTGGAAGCACTCACAGAGGCAGGCGATATCACGGAGGCAATCAGCTATGGTCAGGTGCTTGAAGAGGAGCTTACCCAAGCGAACCAACTGGAAGCCCTTCTGGCTGCGCAATCTCGAATGGCAGATTTGTATGCAAATATCCAACAAAACGAGGCCGCACTCAACTACAAAAGAAAGTCCGTGGAAACGGCGCGGAAAATCAATGATCCCAGACGGCTTGGCCTGGCACTGAACAACTTGGGGTATGAGCAGCGGAAAGTACAAAGCTTAGAAGAGGCAGAAAAAAGCTTTCAGGAAGCCTTAAAAAACTTTGACCTAGCGGGACTAGGGAATCAAAACTCCGAACGTGCCGTAGCATTAAATAATTTAGCCATTATCTGGCAAAACTTAGGTAACTCGGAGGCTTCGCTTCGTACCTTTAAGTTGCTGGAAACCATCTACAAAAAACAAGGCAACGAGGTGCAGGTTGCCGAGACGCTACATCGTATTGCTACCGTGGAGTTTTATTCGCAGCGGTATCAAAATGCCCTAAAGCCGGTTAATGAATCCATCCGTCTTGCTGTTGAGAATAATCAAAAGCAACTTTTGGCAGACGCTTGCAAAACAAAAGCTAGTATCCTGAACGAACTCGGTGAGCCAACTAAAGCACTCAAACTCGTCGATCAAAGTAATGAGTTACAACAAGAAATTACCAAAGAGGCTAATCTTGCCGAGCGAAATCGCGCTAACCGTGATGCACGCGCTCAAAAGGCTGCTAGCCAACTAGAGTACGACCTAGTAGCTGAGGAAAAAGAACTACTTGAGCTTGAAAAGTTGCGATCCGACTCGATTAGTAAAGCCAAACAAATTGAGTTATTACGCGCTCGGCAAACCAACGACAGCCTAAAAATTGCAGAACAAGCTCGTGAGCGCGCGCGCGCGCAAACCGAACTTAAACTTGCCCAGCAACGTCTGGCAAATGAGCGAAAAAACCAAGAAATTGCAG